>CAZHSL010000395.1:0-3035 GCA_964535185.1 uncultured Corynebacterium sp. | reverse complement strand
GGGGTCAGTCGGCCTGCTTCTCGAGGGCGCGCTCGAGCTTCACGGCGCGCTTCTCGGCCTGCTTGGCGGCCCTCTTCGCCTCGCGGAAGCCGCTGCCGGTGCCGATGATCAGGGCGAGGGCGATCGCCGCCATCCAGGAATCCTTGGCCAGCGGGGTCCCGGACTGCGAGGGACGCACGCCATCGGCCTCGGTCATCTCCGGGGTGCGGAAGTACATCGAGAGCATCGAGCCGGAGAACCCGGCGAGCGCGAGGCCCGCGACCTTGGTGGGCACGAAGGGCAGCAGCAGGGAGGAGCCCACGGCGATCTCGCCGAACGCGACGAGCCGCCCGAACTGCTTCGGGGAGAGCGTCTCGACCGCGGGGATGCCGTTGACGGCCATCGCCTGGAGATGCGCGGCGGTCTGCTCGTCCATGCCGAGCTTGCCGATGCCGGAGTTGAGGATGAACGCGCCGGGGACGGCGCGCAGGATGGCGGAGCTGAGGTTCATCGGGGACTCCTCGGGATAGATTGCTTTCACTTTCAACCATAAGGCACGGTTGGGCCGATGTCGACCTGCGGGACGATACTGACCTGATGGTCGCAGCGCTCTTCCCCTCCGCCCGCCATCGGCCCGCACCACGATGAGCGCACTCGCCCTCGCCCTGGTGCTGCTCGCGGCCCTCTGCCACGCGGTGTGGAACCTCGCCGCGAAGCGGGTGGCCGACGGCGGCTTCGCCTTCGTGTGGTGCTACGACGTGGCCTCGGTCGTGCTGTGGGCGCCGCTCGCCCTGATCGTGCTGGCCCGCAGCGACGCCGGGATCCTCCCCGCGCTGCTGCCGGCCGCGCTGGTCTCGGGCCTGATCCACGTCGCGTACCAGCTCACGCTCCAGACCGGGTACGCCCGCGCGGACCTGGGGGTCGTGTACCCGGTCGCGCGCGGCGTCGGCCCCGTGCTGTCGATGGCGATCGCGATCCTCGTGCTCGGCGAGCGCCCCGGCTGGCAGGCCGGCGTCGGCGCCGCGGTGATCGTCGCCGGGATCGTCGTGGTGGCCATCGGGAAGTCGGCGGCCGGCCGGCGGGGGCTCCGCGCGGGGCTCGCCTGGGGAGCGGCGACCGGGGCGGCGATCGCCGCGTACACGCTGTGGGACAGCTACGCGGTCACGGACCTGGGGCTGCCGCCGGTGGGCTACTTCGTCACCACGTGCCTCTGGCAGGTGGTGCTGATGACCCCCACGCTGCTGCGCCGCCACCGCGAGAGCGTCCGCCCGGTCGCACGTGCGCACTGGCGCGAGATCCTGCTCGTCGCCGCGCTGTCGCCGCTGGCCTACGTGCTGGTCCTGGAAGCGATGCGCACGGCGCCGGTCTCGCTGGTCGCGCCGGTGCGGGAATCCAGCATCGTGGTGGGCTCGCTGCTGGCGTGGTGGATGTTCCGGGAACCGGACCCCTGGCGACGGATCGTGGGCGCGGTGATCGTGCTGGCCGGGATCGTGCTGATCGCGCTGTGAACCTCAGGGGACCCGCGCGACGACCTCCCCGTGCAGCAGGCAGAACCAGCCGTCGGGATGCTCGGCCCAGGCGCGGATGTCCGCGGCGAGCCGCTCCCGTCCGGCCGCGTCGGCCCATCCCTCGCGCTGGAGCTGCTGGGCGAAGGGCCCTGCGGTGAGCCTCCCGGCGATGGTCTGCGCCCAGGCCGCGCGCGTGCCGGGTGTGGCGTACAGCCAGGTGGAGGCGCTGGGGGTGACGTCCTCCAGGCCGGCCTCGTGCGCCCAGGCGAGCAGGCGCCGGCCCGCATCCGGGCGGCCGCCGTTGGCGCGGGCGGCCCGCAGGTACAGGGCGAGCCAGCGGTCGAGCGCCGGGACGTCGGGGTACCAGCGGAAGCCCTCGTAGTCGCTGTCGCGCAGGGCGATGATCCCGCCGCGCCGGGTGACGCGGCGCGCCTCGGCGATCGCCGCGACCGGATGCGGGAGGTGCTGGAGCACCTGATGGGCGTGGACCACGTCGACGCTGTCGTCGGCCAGCGGCATCGCCTGCGCATCCCCGACCCGCACCTGCACGTCGAGCCCCTGACGGGCGAGCTCGGCGCGGGTGATCTCCGCGGACCGCTCGGACACCTCGAGCGCGGTGACGTGCTCGGGGCCGACGATACGGGCGAGGTCCGCCGTGATGGTGCCGGCGCCGCTGCCCACGTCCAGCAGCCGCTGCCCGGGGCGCAGATGCGGCAGCAGGTGCGCGGCGGAGTTCTCCGCGGTGCGGGCGCGGTGGCTGTCCAGCACGGCGGCGCCATAGCCGTGGGGGTAGACGGCGCCCGCACCGGCGGAGGTGTCTGCGGTGTCCGGCATGGCCCGACGGTACGCGGTGCGCGCCGGGCGGGCCAGGGCGGACCACCGGATGGCCGACGCCGGTGCGCGCCGCCGCCGGAGCGCGGCGGCGGGACGCCGGGCGGGGCGCGGCTCCCGACCCGGGAATCGTCAGGTTCCGAGCCATTTCCGACCGAAATCGGCTCGGAATCTGCCGATCCTCGCCGAGGTGGCCGCCGCCGGAGCGCGCCGCCGCCGGAGCGCGGCGGCGGAGCGCACGTGGGGAGTTCTCCCCATCGCCGGAGCGCCGGCGCACCTCTACGGTGGGAACGGCTGAAGGACGTGGGGCCGGCACGCGGCACCGGGCAGATCTCGAGGGGACGATCGATGAGCGGCTTCTACGGCGCCGACACGGACCAGCTGCGGAGCCATTCCGAGCTGCTCCGCACCCGAGCGCGCTCCCTCGGCGAGCTGCGCGAGCGCCTGCATCCCGCCGTCACGGACGAGAGCGCCTGGCAGGGCGGGGACGCCGACGCCTTCCGCACCCGCTGGTCCTCACAGACCGCGCCCCTGTTCGATGATCTCGTCGGGCGGCTCACGAGACAGGCCGGGGGCCTCGAGGAGCACGCGGAGGAGCAGGACGAGGCCTCCGGGCCCGACGGCTCCGCGGGCGGCGGAGGCGGAGGCGGTGGAGGGGGCGGCTCCGAGGACGGGAAGTCGCTGTGGGAGCAGCTCACCGACGGCGGCAAGGTCTGG
>CAZHSL010000394.1:0-3041 GCA_964535185.1 uncultured Corynebacterium sp. | reverse complement strand
CGGTGTGGGAGCGCAGGATCCGGGAGGAGACCAGCAGCACCCGCTGCAGCTCGGCGGCGAGCTCGACGGCCTCCGCGCCCTCCTCGGCCGAGCCGGCGGGCTCCGCCGGCCGTTCCCCGGCCCCGTGCGGGCTCACAGCAGCAGGCCTTCGAGCGCACCGCGCAGGAAGTACACGACGAACAGCACCGCTATGAGGTACATCAGCCAGTGGACCTCCCGCGCCTTGCCCCGGGCCACCCGGATGAGCACGTACATCACGAACCCGGCTCCCATCCCGACGGTGATCGAGTACGCGAAGGGCATGAGGATGATGGTCAGGAAGGCGGGGACCGCGATCTCGACGTCGGTGAAGTCGATGTCGGTGATCTGGGTCATCATCAGGAAGCCGACCATCACCAGGGCCGGGGTCGCCGCCTCGTAGGGGACCATCGCGACCAGCGGCGAGAAGAAGGTGGACAGCAGGAAGAGCACGCCGACCACGACGGCGGCGAGACCGGTGCGGGCACCCTCCGCCACCCCGGAGGTGGATTCGACGAAGCTCGTGTTCGACGAGACGCCGCCGACGCCGCCCGCGATCGCGGCCGCCGAGTCGACGACCAGGATGCGCTGGGAGTGCGGGATGTCGCCGTCCTCCTGGACCAGCCCGGCCCCGGACGCGACCCCGACCATCGTGCCCATGGTGTCGAAGAAGTCCGCCAGCAGCAGCGAGAAGACGATCACGGTGGCGCCGATGACGCCGGCGGCCGTGATCCCGCCGACCGGGTCGACGGTGAAGAGGGTGGCGAAGTCCGGCAGCTGGACCGGGAACTCGGACAGCGCCGGGACGTTCATCGCCCAGCCCCCGGGGTTGCCGGCCTCCGTGCCCTCGGCCGCGGAGAAGGCGCCGAGGTGCAGCACCCGCTCGAGCACCATCGCCAGCACGGTCGCCGTGATGATCGCGATGAGGATCGCACCGGGCACCTTGCGGATCCACAGCACGAACATCAGCAGCAGGCCCGTGACGAACACGAAGGTCGGCCAGCCGGTGAGGGAGCCGTCGTTGCCCAGCTGCACAGGAGTGCCGGCCGCCGTGGTCACGAACTTCGCGTTGAACAGCCCCAGGAAGGCGATGAACAGGCCGATGCCCACGGCGATCGCGGTCTTGAGGAACGGCGGGACGGCATCGAAGACCGCCTTGCGGAAGCCGGTGAGGACCAGGATCAGGATCACCACGCCCTCGAGCAGCACCAGACCCATCGCGCCGCCCCAGGTCATGCCGGGCAGCGGTACGACGGAGTAGGCGAGGTAGGCGTTCAGCCCCAGCCCGGCGGCGAGGGCGAGGGGGAACTTCGCCCACGCCCCCATGACGATGCTCAGCAGCCCGGCGATCAGTGCGGTGCCGGCGGCCACGGCAGGGAGGTTCGGCTCCGTCCCGCCGCCGAGGTACATCCCGGTCGAGTCCGGGACGGTCCCGATGATCAGCGGGTTGAGCACCACGATGTAGCACATCGAGAAGAAGGTGACCAGGCCGCCTCGGAGCTCACGGGCCACCGTGGAGCCGCGCTCGGAGATCCTGAAATAGCGGTCCAGTCCGGACCTGTGCGAGGAGTCGACCGCTGCGGCGGCCGGGGAGGGGGCGGGATCTGCGTGCTGCATGGGAGAGATCGTATCCGCCGTCGACGACCGGCCCCGCCGTGGCCGGGCTCAGCCCTGCTCGGTCAGCGAGCTCTCCGCGTCGAGGCGACGCGAGTACCGGTAGTAGTCCGCGAGCTCCAGCTTCGCGGCCGCGGCCTCGTCGACGACGACGGTCACGTCGGGATGCAGCTGCAGGACGGTCGCGGGCCAGCGGGCGCTGATCGCGCCCTCGGCGAGCTGCGCGACGGCGTCGGCCTTGCCGCTCCCGGTCGCGGTGAGCACGATCCGTCGCGCCTCGCGGATGGTGCCCAGGCCCTGGCTGACGGCGCGGACGGGGACGTCGTCCGCACTGTCGAAGTAGCGGGAGTTGTCCTCGATGGTGGAGCGCGCCAGGCCCACCACACGGGTGCGGGAGGCGAGGGAGCTGCCGGGCTCGTTGAAGGCGATGTGCCCGTTGGAGCCGATGCCCAGGATCTGCAGGTCCACTCCCCCGGCCTCGACGATCCGCCTGTCGTATGCGGCGGCCTCGGCGGCGGGGTCGGCCGCGGCGCCGTCCGGGGAGACGACGGCGGCGTCGTCGATGTCGATGTGGGCGGTGAAGTTCTCACGGATGAAGCGGTGGTAGCTCTGCTCGTGGCCGACGGGCAGGCCGACGTACTCGTCGAGCAGGAAGGCACGGCTGCCGGCGAAGGAGAGGCCCTCCTCGCGGTGACGGCGGATCAGCTCCGCATAGGCGGGCACGGGCGAGGACCCGGTGGCCAGGCCCAGGACCGCCCCGGCGTCCCCGGCCTCCCGGAGGGTGCGGGTGAAGACGTCCGCGACGACCCTCGCGCCGGCCTCGGAGTCCGCCACGATGTGGATCTCCATGCGCTCCTGCCCTTCTGCCCCGGTGCCGCGCCATGGCCCACCGAGGATCGATTCTGCGTGTTCTGCGTGGTTTCCGAGCATACCCGGTCACCCGGGCGGCGCCCACGGGCACCGTCGTGACGGCATCCGGCCGTTCCCTCCCGGCCCGGACGCACGGACGCTGCCGCGCAGCTCGTGCGCGGCAGCGTCCGGTCCGGCCTCCCGGGGCTCCTGCTCAGGCAGGGCCCCCGGCGGGGCTCACTTCTTCTTGCCGGCGTTCGCGGCGTACTCGAAGGCGGCCCGCGGGGTCTCGGCCTGCGGGATGCCGATGATGTCGCGGCGGGAGATCAGGTTGGTCGCCCAGCCCGCGATGACGGACGCCTTGCGGCCGAGGGTCGGCATCGCGTACACGTGGTACGAGCGCGCCATGATCCACGCCGGCAGGCCGCGGATGTCGATCTCCTTCTCGCCCAGCTGCAGCCGGCCCACGCCCTTGTACATGCCCAGGGTGGCCATCACGCCGAGGTTGCGGTGGTAGTAGTCCACCAGCGGGCGGCCCTGGACCGAGCGCGCGATGTTGT
>CAZHSL010000393.1:0-3052 GCA_964535185.1 uncultured Corynebacterium sp. | reverse complement strand
AGGTGAGCGAGGAGCGGAAGCCCTCCTCGTGGGTGCCGCCCTCGTGGGTGTTGATGGTGTTGGCGTAGGTGTGCACCGACTCCGAGTAGGCGCCGGTCCACTGCATCGCGACCTCGACGGAGATCTTCGCGGCCTCGTCCTCCGATTCGAAGGAGATGATCTCGGGGTGGATCACCTCGGCCCGCTTGGCCGTGTTGATGAACTCGACGAAGTCCTGCAGGCCGCGCTCGTAGAGGTAGGTGACGGCGCGGGGGCCGGAGTCCTTCGCCTCGTCCTCGGCCTCGAGCTCGACGTCCACGAGGTCGTCGTCCTCGACCTCGTCGCTCTCGGGCGCGCGCTCGTCGGTCAGCGACAGGCGCAGCCCCTTGTTGAGGAACGCCATCTGCTGGAACCGCTTGCGCAGCGTCTCGAAGTCGTAGACCGTCTCGTCGAAGATCTCGTCATCGGCCCAGAAGGTGATGGTGGTGCCGGTCTCCTCGGTCTCCTCGCCCTTGGCGAGCTCCATCGTCGGCACGCCGCGCGCGTAGGCCTGGCGCCAGACGTGGCCGTCACGCCGGATCTCGACCTCCATCCGGCTGGACAGGGCGTTGACCACGGAGGAGCCCACGCCGTGCAGACCGCCGGAGACCGCGTAGCCGCCGCCGCCGAACTTGCCGCCGGCGTGCAGCACGGTGAGCACCAGCTCCACGGCGGGCTTGCCCTCGGTGGGGTGCATCGCCACGGGGATGCCGCGGGCGTGGTCGACGCAGCGCACGCCGCCGTCGGCCAGGAGCGTGACCTCGATGGAGTCGCCGTGGCCGGCCATCGCCTCGTCGACCGAGTTGTCCACGATCTCCTGGACCATGTGGTGCAGGCCGCGCTCACCGGTGGAGCCGATGTACATGCCCGGGCGCTTGCGGACCGCCTCGAGGCCCTCGAGGACGGTGATGTCCGAGGCGTCGTAGTGCTCCGGGGCGTGGGCGGCCCGCTCACCTGCGGTGGTGGGCGCGATCGAGGTCGTCCCCGCCGGGTCGACCGCTCCGGGCGACGGGTCGGGGGTGCCGGTGGGCACGTCCTGATCGGGCATGGGGCGGTCGCTGTCGCTCACCTGATGTGGCTCCTCGCAGTCCTGGTTCCCCCGCTCGATTCACGGCGGGGCGGTTCGGCAGGACCGCACGGGCAGCAGCGTCGACGCGCAGGCGCAGGACCCACCCGACACCGCGCGCGCGTACGCGCGCGAGCGGCGACTGACGGGCCCCGACGAGCGTGCCGCCGGCAGAAGTCCGCGGGGACGTCGGAAGACGTCGGCCGAACCTCCCCGATTCTAGCGGAGAACGCCCCCCGAACCTATTCGGCCCGCCGTGGATGTGGACGACGCGACGCAGATCCACGTCCAGACGGCCCGCAGAGCCCTCGAATCGGGCTTCGCAGACCGTGAGACGAGGCCCCGTACCCCGCCGGGGGTGATCGGGCGGCACAGGGGCCTTGTCCGGTCGCGCTCGCGCACCGTCGGCCCCTGCGCCGCCGCGCTCATGCCCGCGCGGCCGCGTCCCCGCTGCCCGCAGCGATCTCCGCGAGCGTGTGCGCGGTGGTCAGGGCGGCGGCGGCCGCCTCGTGGCCCTTGTCCTCGACGGATCCGGGCAGCCCCGCGCGATCCAGCGCCTGCTTCTCGTCATCGCAGGTCAGCAGACCGAAGCCGACGGGGACGCCGTGGTCGAGGGCGACCCGGGTCAGCCCGTCGGTCGCCGCCGAGCACACGTACTCGAAGTGCGGGGTGCCGCCGCGGATCACGACGCCGAGCGCGACGACGGCGTCGTGGTCGCGGGCCAGCGCGTCGGCGAGGACCGGCAGCTCGAATGAGCCCGGGGCGCGCACCACCGTGGGCTCGGCGATCCCGGCCTCGGCGGCGCCCCGCAGCGCGCCGGCGAGCAGGCCGTCCATGACCTGCTCGTGCCAGGTGGCCGCGACGATCGCGAGCCGGGTGCCGGGCTGGTGGGGGATCGGGGCGGTGGGGCTTCCGTGGCCGCTCATGCGGACTCTCCTTCGGTGGGGGTGGTGGTGGGCAGGGCCGGGAGATCCAGCAGATGGTGTCCCAGCCGGTCCCGCTTGGTGGTGAGGTAGGTGAGGTTCTCCGGGGTGGGGTGGGTGTCGAGGTCGACGGTGCCCGCCACCTCGATGCCGCCGCCGACCAGGGCGTGGGCCTTCTCCGGGTTGTGGGTGAGCAGCCGCACCGCCCCCACCCCGAGGTGCTCGAGGATGCCGGGCACGGCCGCGAAGGAGCGGGAGTCCACCGGCAGGCCCAGGTCGAGGTTGGCGTCGACCGTGTCGCGGCCGGCGTCCTGCAGGGCGTAGGCCCGCAGCTTCTCCACCAGGCCGATGCCGCGGCCCTCGTGGCCGCGCAGCAGAATCAGCACCCCGCGCCCGGCCGCGTCGATGCGGGACAGGGACTCCTGCAGCTGCGGGCCGCAGTCGCAGCGCCGCGAGCCGAACACGTCCCCGGTCACGCACTCGGAGTGCACGCGGGTCAGCACCGGCTCGGCGGTGGTGACATCACCGCGCACGAGCACCAGGTGCTCGGCGGTGCCCTCGCGCACGGCGAGCGCCTCGAAGGTGCCGTGCGAGGTGGGCAGCGGGACCGGGGCGGTGATCTCGAGGGCGGGGCGGTCGTGGATCCGGCGGTGCGCGGCGAGGTCCTCGATGGAGATCATCGCCAGCTCGTGGCGGTCGGCGAACTCGCGCAGGGCGGGGCCGCGCATCATCTCGCCGTCGTCGTGGACGAGCTCGACGATCATCCCCACCGCGGGCAGGCCCGCGAGGCGGGTGAGGTCCACCGCGGCCTCGGTGTGGCCGCGGCGCTCGAGCACGCCGCCGTCCTTCGCGCGCAGGGGCAGCACGTGGCCGGGGCGGACCAGGTCGGTGGGGGCGGTCCCCGTCCCGGCGAGCACTTGCAGGGTGCGGGCGCGGTCGGAGGCGCTGATGCCGGTGGTCACGCCCTCGGCCGCGTCGACGCTCACGGTGTAGGCGGTGCGCAGGGGGTCGGCGTTCTCGCGCACCATCAGCGGCAGCTCGAGGG
>CAZHSL010000392.1:0-3057 GCA_964535185.1 uncultured Corynebacterium sp. | reverse complement strand
TGGTCGACGAGGACGTCCCGGCCTCCGCCGTCGAGGCGGCGATCGTGGTGGGCATGGGCGACCTCGCCGAGCGCGTCCACCTCTTCGACGTCTTCACCGGCGAGCAGATCGGGGAGGGAAGGAAATCCCTCGCCTTCGCCGTACGGCTGCGCTCGGTCGAGGGGACTCTCACCGCCGAGCAGATCGGCGCGGCGCGGAAGCGCTGCATCGCCGCCGTCGAGACCGCGGTGGGGGGTGTGCTGAGGGCATGAGCTCGTCGCATCCCGTCGACCCGGCCGGCGCCGGCGCGGACCCCGCGGCTGCGGGCCCGGTCCCGACCGGTCCGGGCACCGCTCCGGGCGAACCGGTGCGCACCGGCACCGTCGCCTGGGCGGTCGGCTTCCTCGCCTTCCTCCCGATCCCCGTCGTGGGACTGCTCGTCGCCGCGATCACCCAGGTCGTCGTCGGCCTGCGTCAGCGCCGCCACGGCGGCCTCGCCGCGGTGAACGGCGTGCGGGCCGCGAACTGGGGCCTGACCCAGCTGTGCTGGCCGGTGCTGATGGCGATCACCATGGTCATCGGCACGCTCACCGGTACGCCCTCGGGCACGGGAGGCATCATCTTCACCCCCGTGATGAACACGCTGGCCTTCACCATGCTCGGGCTGTTCTTCCTGGTAGGGGTGCTGGAGGCGGTCTACGCGATCGCCGGCACCGTGCTGGCCTCGAAGGGCCGCCGGGTGCGGCTGCCGGTCATCCCGTTCCTGCGCGCGCCCCGGGACTGACCGGGATGACGACCGATGCCGGCCTGGGCGCCGCGCAGTACGTGGGCCTGAACCTCGACGTGGGCCGCAAGGCATTCAGCGCGGACGGGGTCGTGGAGCTGCTCGGGCGGATGGCGGAGCTGGGGTTCACGGCGCTGCACCTGCACCTCACCGAGACCCACCGGGTCGGGGTGCGCCTGCCGGGCTTCGAGGAGCTCGCCGCCGAGGACGCCTGGGACCGTGCCGACGTGGCCCGGATCGTCGCGGAGGCCGACGCGGCCGGGATCGCCCTGATCCCGGAGATCGACCTCCCCTCGCATGCCGCCGCGCTGCTGGCGGGCCGTGAGCACCTGCAGCTGGTCGACCGGGACGGTGCGGTCCACGAGGACCGCCTGGACATCTCCCGCCCCGAGGCGCTCGAGTTCGCCCTCGCCCTGCTCGGGGCCGCAGCGGAGCTGTTCCCGGGCGAGGCGATCCACCTGGGCGGGGACGAGTTCTTCGCCGCGCCCTGGGAGAGCGAGGACGCGCAGCACCCGGAGAGGTTCCCGAGCCTCGTCGAGCACGCCCGGCGCGAGGTCGGGCCACAGGGCACCGCGCTGGACTCCTATGCGCTGTTCGTCAATGCCCTCGCCGCCCGCGCCCGCGACCTCGGCCGCATCCCGATGCTCTGGAACGACCATGTGGTCCCCGCCGCGGAGCAGCCGCTGGTGCCGATCACGCGGGACGTGGTGCTCGACGTCTGGATCCGCTGGCGGGAATGGACCCCCGCCGACGGTTCGGCCTGCTCGCGGACACCTTCTTCCCGCGGCGCTTCATGGAGCTGGCCGCCCAGGACCGGCACCACGACGTGCCGGCCGTGCCGGCGGGGGAGGCGGACCCGGTGCTGGGCGCCTCGCTGTCCGCGTGGTGCGACGCGCCCGACGTGCTCGGGGAGGCCGAGACGTTCGAGCTGCTGGACACGTGGCTGGTGCCGTTCGCAGGCGTGATGGGCGCGTCCCACCGCTGACCCCTCCGTCCCTTTGGCGCCCCTCCAGGGCACCTCGGCCCGATGCGCGGTTGCACTTATCCGCTTAAGTATCTACGGTCACATCCGTGCGCTGACGCACCGCGCCCACGGGCGGTGTCCGACACCCCCGTTCCGGAGGAGAACCCCTTGGCGACCATCAACCGCAGAACGCTGCTCGCAGGAGCCGGCGGCCGCGCGCTCGGAGGCGTCGGCACCGCCGCCCTCTCCGGCGCCGCGCACGCCGACCCCGTCCGCCGTCCCGACCGGGACGTCATCTCCGTCGCGTACATCGAGGTCAACGACAATTCGATGCTCAACGCCGCCCAGTACACGCTCGACGACAGCAGCCCCGCCATCGACGTCGCGGTGATCTTCGCCGCCAACATCAACTACGACGGCGAGAAGGCGTACCTGCACTTCAACGAGAACGTCCAGCACGTCCTGGCCAACGCCGAGACCACGATCCGGCCGCTGCAGAGGATGGGCATCAAGGTCACGCTCTCGATCCTCGGCAACCACCAGGGCGTGGGCTTCGCGAACTTCCCGAGCAGGAAGGCCGCCGACCGCTTCGCGCAGGAGGTCTCCGCGACGGTCCGCCGCTACGGCCTCGACGGCGTGGACCTCGACGACGAGTGGGTGGAGTACGGAGCGAACGGGACCGGCCAGCCGAACGAGTTCTCGTTCATCGCCTTCGTCGAGTCGCTGCGCGAGCGCCTCCCGAACCGGCTGATCACCTTCTACGTGATCGGCCCCTCCGCCGAGAAGCAGGAGTACGGCGGCACCCGGGTCGGCGACCTTCTCGACTACGCCTGGAACCCCTACTACGGCCAGTTCCAGGACTTCGACGTGCCCGGGCTGCCCCGGTCCCGGTACGGCGCCGCCGCGGTCGACCTCGGGCCGGAGAGCGACACCGATCCCGAGCTCGTGCGCGACTTCGCGGAGCGCACCGTCGAGGGCGGGTACGGGGTCTACCTGACCTACCAGCTGCAGGAGAGCGACCAGACCGAGCTGGTCTCCGCCTTCACAGAGCCGCTCTACGGCAGCCCGGCCCACTTCGGCTGAGCTCGGGCCGTCCCGCCTCGGCAGGCGGCCTCCCCCGCACGGGACGACGGGCCCTCCGATGAGCTCATCGGAGGGCCAGTCGGCCGTGTCGGGGTTCCCGGCTCAGGGCTTGGTCGGGGTGAAGTCGCTCGCCGTCTGGATCAGGTTGTTGTAGCCGTCCGACGGCCGCTGTCCCGTCTTCTCGTAGATGTGACGGATCATCGACTGCGCGGGGTCATTGGGCATCAGGCGGGGCAGCACGAAGTTC
>CAZHSL010000391.1:0-3058 GCA_964535185.1 uncultured Corynebacterium sp. | reverse complement strand
CCGAGAACATCGAGGTGGCCGGTCTGCGCCGCTTCAAGGACGATGTCACCGAGGTGCGCGACGGGTACGAGTGCGGTATCAACCTGGGCTCGTACAACGACCTCCAGCTCGAGGACCTCATCACCACCTACGAGATGCAGGAGAAGCCTCGCATCTGATCCAGGATCGGCCGGGCGTCCTCCGGGACGCCCGGCCGTGACCCGGCGGGGGAGGAGACCACGATGACCCAGGCATCCCTCGTCCTGCGAGCACCCTCGGCCAACCGCGTCTACGCGCAGGTCGCGGGTGCTCTCGCACGTGCGGAGGCGCACTGGGTGCTGGGCGCCCACCTCGGCGCCGCGCCCCGGGTGCGCGAGCGCACGGTGGGCGGCATGGGCGCCCTCGAGGTCCAGCCCGATGACGACGCTCCGACCGACACGCTCGGGCGGCTGCTGGGCTCGCTGTCCTCCGCGCTCGGCGTGCTCGACGTGGTCGAGCAGAGCGCCCCGGCGGCGTCGGCCGCACCGCTGCTGTGCCCTCGCGAACTGCCCGCCGTGCTGCACCATCCCGCGGACCTCGAGACGATCCTGCGCTACCCGGGCAAGACCAACGAGCAGTTCACCGCCCTGCTGATCAACCTGGCGGCGGCCCTGTCGACCCGCCGCGCCGGTCTCCTCGACGGCACCCTGTCGCTGCTCGACCCGCTCTGCGGGCGGGGCACCACCCTCAATCGCGCGCTGCGCCTGGGCCTGAGCCCCGTCGGCGCCGAGATCGACGGCAAGGACGTCGAGGCGTACCGGGAGTTCCTGGGCGCCTGGCTGAAGGACCACCGCTACAAGCACACGCTCGAGGCCACCCGCCTCACCGTGCGCGGTCAGCAGCTGGGCACCCGGATCGAGGTCGATCTCGCCCCGGACAAGCAGACTCGGAGCGACGGCGGCGGTCAGCACGTCACGGTGCTCGGCTGCGACACGGTGCGCCTCGGGGAGCTGCTCCCCGCCGCCTCCGTCGACGCCCTGGTCGCGGATCTGCCCTACGGCGCCCAGCACGGTTCCCGTGCCGGCGGGAGGTGGCAGCGCTCGCCCCGGGACGTGCTCGCCGCCGCGGCCCCGGGATGGCGTCGCCTGCTGCGGGACGGGGCAGGGCTCGCCCTCGCCGTGAACCGTCGCACGCTCGGCCACGAGGAGGCCTCCGCCGTGCTCGCGGACTCCGGTCTGCGGGTCCTCAGCCGCGACGGCGCCTTCCGCCACCGGGTCGACCGATCCATCGACCGCGACGTCCTGCTCGCGGTCCCCACCAGCCACCCCCGCGTCGAGCAGCTCACCGCTCTCGCCGCCGATCAGGAGGACCACACCCCATGAACGACAGTCCCCGCGCCCGCAAGCTCGCCGACCGCATCAAGGTCATCGTCGCGACCATGCTCGACACCCGGGTCAAGGACCCGCGCCTCGGCTTCGTGACCATCACCGAGGTGCGCGTCACCGGCGACCTCCAGCACGCCACGATCTTCTACACCGTCTTCGGCACCGACGAGGAGCGTGAGGGCACCGCTGCGGCGCTGACCAGCGCCACCGGCATGCTCCGCCGCGAGGTGGGCCGCCAGACCGGCGTGCGCCTGACCCCGACCCTCGAGTTCATCGCCGATGCCGTGCCCGAGAACGCCCGCGTCATCGAGGACCTCCTCACCGAGGCCCGCGGCCGCGACGCCGAGCTCGAGCGGACAAAGGCCGGCGCCGCCTACGCCGGCGAGGCGGACCCGTACCGCACACCCCGCGACGAGGACGACACGGCGGAGGACGGCTCCGGCACTGCCGAGGACGAGCACGGTCGCGAGCAGCCGTGACCCCCGCCCCGCACGGCATCCTCCTGGTCGACAAGGCCGCGGAGCGCACCAGTCACGACGTGGTCGCCCGGGTGCGCTGGCTGCTGGGCACGAAGAAGGTCGGCCATGCCGGGACCCTCGACCCGATGGCGACCGGCCTGCTGGTGCTGGGCGTCGGCCAGGGCACCCGGCTGCTCACCTACCTGGTGGGGCTGGACAAGGCCTACCGGGCGCGGATCCGATTGGGCCGGGCGACGACCACCGATGACCGGGAGGGGGAGCCGCTCGGCGAGGCCGTCGACGCCACCGCCCTGACCGAGAGCGAGGTCGAGCGCTCCCTGACCGCGCTGCGCGGCGACATCGAGCAGGTGCCCTCCACCGTCAGCGCCATCAAGATCGACGGCCGGCGCGCCTATGCGCGGGCCCGCGCGGGGGAGGACGTCGAGCTCGCCGCACGCCCCGTGCGCATCTCCCGCTTCGCCGTGACCGGGCGCCGCATCGACGGCCCCTACCTCGACCTGGACGCCGAGATCGACTGCTCCTCGGGCACGTACGTGCGCGCCCTGGCGCGGGACCTCGGTGCCGCGCACGGCGTGGGCGGCCACCTCACCGCGCTGCGGCGCACCGCGGTGGGACCGTTCGCGGTCGAGGACGGAGTGCATGTGCCGGCACGCGGCGAGGGGGACGAGGCCGAGCTGCCGCTGCACGGACTGGGCGCGATCGCCGCCCGTGTGCTCCCGACCCTGCCCGTCGACGAGGAGCAGGCCGCGGCCCTCGGCACCGGGCGCCGGATCCGCGCGGAGGCCCCGGATCCCGCCGCGCCCGTCCCGCTCCCGGAGCATGCGGCCTCCGCCGGGGACCGGCCGGTCGCCGCGCTCGACGCCGCCGGGCGGCTGATCGCGATCGTGACGCGGGAAGGGACCTCCTGGCGCCCCCTGCTGGTGGTCCCCGTCGACGCCCGCTGCTGAGGCGCGGCGCCGCGAGCAGTGAGAAGGGGCCCTCCCCGACGGTCCGTCGGGAAGGGCCCCTTTCAGCGCTCGCAGCAGCGGCGCGGGCGACCGCCGCTCAGTGGTGGACGACGGTCTTGGTGCCGATGCTCGCCCAGTCGTACAGCCACTTCGCATCGGAGACCGGCATGTTGATGCAACCGTGCGAGCCGGAGTACCCGAAGGAGGAGCGCCACGGGGCTCCGTGGAAGCCGTATCCGCGGTGGAAGTACTGCACCCAGGGGACGTCCTCGGTGTAGTAGTACTTCGG
>CAZHSL010000390.1:0-3064 GCA_964535185.1 uncultured Corynebacterium sp. | reverse complement strand
GTCCGACGGCGGCCCCACGGTGCGGGATAAGGTCCGCAGCGGTACGTGTCAATCGTTTTACGATCCCGCGCCGCACCGTGGCGGGGCCGTGAGCAGCGCCGATGCTGAGCGCCGCTCGCGAAGAACACCACAGCACAGAGGAGTGCACATGGACCGCAGAACGTTCCTTCTGACCTCGGGAGCCGCCGCCGGCGTCACGGCCCTGGCGGGGTCGCAGGCCGCGCTGGCCGCCCCGGACGGGGCCGACAGGGGCCCGCTCGTCGCCGAGGCGCCCGAGGACGCGCTCGTCATCACCGACGGCACCTTGCAGGTGCGCCTGCACCCGCAGTTCCCGCAGGTCGTGGACTACCGCCTGGACGGGGCACAGCTGGCCGGCCGGCTCGGCGACGCGCACAGGACCGTGATCATCGACGAGGTCGAGTACGAGGTCGAGGTCTCCGCACCGGAGCTCACCGACGACTCGAGCGCCACCTATCACCTGAGCATCCCGGACCTGCCCGGCGTCGAGTTCGACGCCGTCCTCTCCGTCGAGGACGGCGTGTTCACCTGGCGGCTCACCGAGATCACCGACCCCGACGGCCACATGCACCGCATCCGCGTGCCCCGCCTCGACCTCACCACGGTCGACGACGGGCAGTCCGGGGCGCAGGTGGTCGCGGCGAACCTCTCCGTCGACCGCGACAAGAGCGGCGACACCTTCTACGACCTGGCCTCCCAGGAGGAGGACGTCACCGCCCTGACCCACGTCGCGCTGATCGTCGGCGCCGAGCTCGCCGCAGGCTTCGAGACCAACGCCGTGGAGGACAACACCGCCGGGGGCGAGACCGCCGATCGCGTGAGGGCCGACAACTCCCGGTACGTCGTCACCGTCGCCGAGGAGCAGCAGGCCACCATCGGCACCGTCTCCCCGGGAACGTTCGTGGTGCGCGGCTCGACCGCCGACCTCGGGCTGGGGCCGGACGAGGACCCCTACGTGAAGGTGCGCCCGGTCGCCGACGTCAACGCCGACGGCGCCGTGACCTGGCAGGACGCCGCGATCGCGGCCCGCGACATCGCCGAGCCGGTCACCGGCTCCGAGAACGTGCCGCAGGACGTGATCAAGAGGATCCCCTTCAACATCGTCTCCCAGGCCACGCACCCCTTCCTCCGCACCCTGGACGACACCAAGCGGATCGCGCTCGCCACCGACGGGCTCGGGCAGTCCGTCATGCTCAAGGGCTACCAGGCCGAGGGGCACGACTCCGCCCACCCGGACTACGCCGGCCACTACAACCAGCGCGCCGGCGGCAAGGCGGAGCTGACCACCCTGGTCACCGAGGGCGAGAAGTGGAACGCGACCTTCGGCGTCCACGTCAACGCCACCGAGGCCTACTCCGAGGCCCACGCGTTCAGCGAGGACCTCCTGCGCGACCCGATCGAGCCCGGATGGGGCTGGATGAACCAGTCGTACAAGATCGACGGACCGAAGGACCTGGGCACCGCCGAGGTGCTGCGCCGCTTCCAGGAGTTCCGCGACGAGGCACCCGAGAACCTCTCGTTCCTCTACGTGGACGTGTACTACCCCAGCGGCTGGGAGGGGCGGCGCCTGGCCGGCGAGCTCGAGAAACAGGGGTGGACGATCTCCACCGAGTGGGCGAACAAGATGCCGCGCAGCTCGATCTGGTCGCACTGGGCGGCCGACGAGAACTACGGCGGCTCCACGAACAAGGGCCTCAACTCGCAGGTCATCCGGTTCATCGACAACTCCCGCAAGGACGTGTGGAACCCGGACCCGCTGCTGTCGAACGCGAACGTGCAGGAGTTCGAGGGCTGGACGGGCCACCAGGACGCGAACGCCTTCTTCGAGACCGTGTGGGCCCGCAACGTGCCCACCAAGTTCCTGCAGCGCTCGCAGATCGTCTCCTGGTCGGCTGCCGGCGAGGACGGCCCCGGCCGGATCCTGCTGGCCGACGGGACCGAGGTCACCTCCGATGTCGAGTCCGTCGGCGGCGACGAGATCCCCACCGACCGCACCATCACCACGGACGGCGCGACCGTGTACGAGGGCGGGAAGTACCTGCTGCCCTGGGCGGACGGGGCCGAGAAGCTGTACCACTGGAACCCCGACGGCGGCACCTCCACCTGGACGCTGACCGACGCGTGGTCCGGCCACCGCTCGCTGACCATGTTCCGCCTCACCGACTCCGGGCGGGCCGACGAGGTCACCGTGCCCGTCCGCGGCGGCGAGGTGACGCTCGAGGCGGAGGCCGGCAGCGCCTACGTCCTCTTCCCCCGGAAGGGCGTGCCGGAGCAGGCGGATCCCCAGTGGGGCTTCGGCACGGCCGTGGCCGATCCCGGGTTCTTCTCGGGAACGCTGGATGCCTGGAAGGCCAAGGGTGCGGTCTCGATCGAGACCGACGAGTTCCTGAACCGTCAGGTGCTGTTCGGCGGTGGGAAGGCGCTGATCGAGCAGAAGCTGCGCGATCCCGCTCGCGCGAACCGGCACCTGCCCGCGGGCACCTGGTCCGCCTGGGCCTGGATCGAGATCGACCCGACGAGCACCCGGGAGGTGACGGTCTCCGCGACCGGGCCCAGCGTGGAGCCGGTCGGCTCGCAGACGGCGGTGAAGCGCGGGGTCGCCACGACGATCACCGCCTCCACCGTCATCAACGCCACCGCGTCGGACACCAAGCACGGCCGGCACTTCCAGCGGGTGCGCGTGACCTTCACCAGCGCCGGCACCCCGGTCACCTTCCGCATCGAGGCGGGCGAGGGCGAGGCCGAGGTGCGGGTCGACGACGTGCGCGTGGTCCCCTTCACCGCCCCCGAGGATCCGGAGCCGACGGAGGAGACCGTCCTGTTCGAGGACTTCGAGAACGTCGACACCGGTTACTGGCCCTTCGTCACCGGTGCGGACAACATCGGCGGCGATGCCCGCACGCAGCTCGCCGAGCGCCACGAGCCGTTCTCGCAGGCCGGCTGGTACGGGCTGAACCAGGACGGCGAGGCCGTCAAGGGCGGCAAGCTGACCGACAACGTGCTGCGCGGGACGTGGTCGCTGATGTGCAACGAGGAGAAGAACGGG
>CAZHSL010000389.1:0-3072 GCA_964535185.1 uncultured Corynebacterium sp. | reverse complement strand
GAGGTGTCCAGCCGGGCATGGGCCTGGGCGAGCTGCCCGGAGTGGACGTGCTGGTCCCACAGCCCGGGGATCGCGAGCGCCCCGCCCCCGTCGAGGACCTCCTCGCCCGGGGCAGGGGAGAGCCCCGCGGCGAGCTCGGCGATCACGCCGTCGCGGATCCGCAGGTCCACCGGCGCGTCAGGGGCTCCGCCCGTGGCGGCGTCGAACGGCCGCACCTGTCTGATCAGCACCGATCCAGAGTAGCCCGCGCCCCAGGGGGCATGACGACTGTCATGGGCGCGAGGTGATTGAGGGGACTGGGGCGAGGGCCCCGCAGCCGGGAGCCTTGAGCCATGACCACCACACGACCCGCCCCCGAGAACACCGCCGCCCCCGCGACCGGAACCGACACCGCGATCAGCCTCGCCGGCGTGCGCAAGAGCTACGGCGACGTCCGCGCGCTCGACGGCCTCGACCTCGAGATCCGCGCCGGGGAGATCGTCGCCCTGCTGGGCCCCAACGGCGCCGGCAAGTCCACCGCCATGGAGATGATGGTGGGCCTGGCGAGCCCCGACGCCGGCCGCGTGAGCATCCTCGGCACCGATCCGGCCACCGCCACCCGCACCGGGCTGATCGGCACCATGCTCCAGGCCGGAGCGCTGCTGCCCGACCAGTCCGTCCGCTCGATGCTGCGGATGCTCCGCTCCCTGCAGGCCCACCCCATGCCGATGGCCGAGGTCATCGCCCAGGCCGACATCGCCGACCTGATCCCGCGGAAGATGGGCGCGCTCTCCGGCGGCCAGGCGCAGCGGGTCCGCTTCGCCATCGCCCTGCTCGGCGATCCGCAGGTGCTGCTGCTGGACGAGCCCACCGTCGGCATGGACGTCGGCGCCCGGCGCGCCTTCTGGGAGCAGATGCGGGGCGTCGCCGCCACCGGGCGCACCGTCGTCTTCGCCACCCACCACCTCGAGGAGGCCGAGCGCGAGGCCGCGCGCGTCGTGGTCATGGACCGCGGCCGCGTGGTCGCCGACGGCACCGGCACCGAGATCAGCTCCCTCGTCGCGGGCCGGGTGATCACCCTGCGCGGGGTCGCCCCGGAACGGATCGCGGAGCTGCCCGGCGTCCGCACAGCCGAGGTGGACGAGGCCGACGCGAGCCGCGTGCGGGCCCACTGCTCGGACTCCGACCGGGCGCTCGCCGCGCTGTTCACCTCGGAGCTGGCCGCCGACGTCCACGAGGTCCTGGTCTCCGCGCCCGGCCTCGAGGAGGCCTTCCTCAGCATCACCGACCACACCGACGAGGAGGCGCGGTGAGCACCGCCGCCGGCTCGACCCCGACCTCATCACCCGCACCGAACCCACCCAGGAGCGCCGCCATGACCGCCGTACCCGCCACCACCCTCACCTCCGCGAGGCCGCGCACCTCCGCCGCCCCGTCGGCCGCGACCCGCACCGTGCGCTACGCGCTGCACACCACGCGCATGACCGTCACCAACGTCATGTTCATGATCTTCACCATCGCGATGCCCGTGGGCATGTACCTGCTGTTCGGGATGATGTTCGGCGAGCAGGGCGGGGGTGACGCCCGCGGGATCATCATGGTCAACATGGCCGCGTACGGCGGGCTCGGCGCCGCCGTCACCGCCGGCACCCAGATCCAGGAGGACCAGCGCAACGGCTTCCTGCGCCAGCTGATCGTGGCCGGGCTGTCCCCGCGCTCCTTCCTGGTGGGCTCCGTGATGGCCGCGAGCGCCGTCATCGTCCCGGCCCTGGTCGCCGTCGGCGTCGTCGGGATCGCCTCCGGCGTCGAGGTGAGCGTCGCGACGTTCCTGGCCACCATCGCGGTGCTCTGGCTGGGGCTGCTGCCCACCATCCTGATCGGCATCGTGCTGGGCATGGTGCTCAAGGGCGGCACCGCGATGGCCGGCGGCGTGATCACCATGATGGCGATGGCGATCTTCGGTGGGCTGTGGATGCCGCTGGAGATGTTCCCGGGATGGATGCAGCAGATCGGGCACGCGATCCCCACCTACTGGATCTCGCAGCTGGGCACCTGGTCGCTGCAGGGCGGCGAGGTCCCGGTCACCGGCCTGCTGGTGATCGGCGCCTGGACCCTCGGGCTCGGTGTGCTGTGCGCTGTCAGCCTGCGCCGCGCCGTGGGTCTGACCCGGCGCTGACACAATGACCCTCATGCAGACGCCGGAGGCGACGGACCGGGAGACCTGGGTGCACGGCACCCCGGCCGAGGCCGCGGCACGCCCCGTCACCCCGCGCGGGATCCTCCGAGCGGCGAAGGACTCGGGCGGGCTCGCGTTCTCCCTCCCGCCGGTGATGTTCGTGCTGATCCCCATCGTGCTCGCCTGGCAGGAGGCGCCCGGTCCCGCCGCTGCGCTGGTCACGGCGATGCTGCTGCTGTACGCGGCGCTGTTCGTCACCACCTGCGGCATCGGCCTGTACCCGCTGAAGGTGCGACTGATCTGGTTCGCGCTCTGCACCGGGGTGCTGCTGGCACTGATCCCGCTCCTCGGCCCGAACGTGCTGTTCATGGTGATGTTCCAGGCCATGACGCACGTGCTGCTGCTGCCGTGGCGCTGGGCGCTGCCCTCGATGCTGCTGATGAGCCTCACCGTGCTGGTGCTCGCCTTCGTGCTCCGGGTGCCGATCGCCGCGGGCCTGGCGGTGATGGGCACCGTGATGGCCTGGGGCATCGGCTACGGGGTGCGCCAGCAGATGCTCCAGGAGGAGCTCGAGGCCGCCCAGCAGCGCAACGCCGTCCTCGCGGTCGCCGCGGAGCGCGAACGGATCGGCCGGGACCTGCACGACCTCGTGGGCCATTCCCTCACCTCGCTGACCATCTCCGCCCAGCTCGCCCGCCGCCTGCTGGACAAGGACCCCGAGGCGGCCCGTGCCCAGCTCGAGCACATCGAGGCGACGGTGCGCCAGGCGCTCGCCGACGTGCGCGCCACCGCCAGCGGGATGCAGCACGTGCGCGCCGCGACCGAGATCGCCTCCGCCCGCACCGTGCTGGCGACCGTCGGCATCCAGGCCGAGGTCCCCACCGCCCTGCCGCCCCTGCACGACGACCTCGCCGAGC
>CAZHSL010000388.1:0-3104 GCA_964535185.1 uncultured Corynebacterium sp. | reverse complement strand
GGCCTGGTGTACGTGGACGGCCAGACCATCGGCACCGCCACCGAGGACACCCTCGCCGAGCGCCGCATGCTCTCCGGCGGCGGCGTGGTCACCGTGGTCGCGCTGATCGATCCCAAGACCAACCAGCCCGTCGAGCCGCTGGAGTTCCTCACCAAGGGCTTCGTGCACGATGACAAGACCTTCAAGGGCGCCGAGACCCAGGTGACCAAGGCCCTCGCCCGCGCCCGTCAGGACAAGATCGACGACATCGGCGAGCTCGAGGAGATCATCGTCGAGGCCGTCGGCAGCTACCTGCGCCGCACCTACCGCCGCGAGCCCGCGGTCATGGCGGTCGTGGTCGACGCCTGATCGACACCTGATCGATCCGCACCCTCGGCGGTCGGGGATCGTCAGGTTCCGTACCAGTTCCCGCCGGAAAATGGCTCGGAACCTGACGATCCTGCCCGGCCGCCGCTCAGCGGAGCTGCGCCCGCCGCTCAGCGGTGCCGCGCCCGATGCTCCGACGGGCTCACCCCACGCAGGGTGCGGAACCGGCGCGAGAAGTACAGCGGGTCGCGGAAGCCGGCGCGTCGGGCCACCTCGGCGACCGGGTCGGGCGTCATCTCCAGGAGTCGGGCCGCCAGCTCGAGCCGCTGCGCCTCCACGTAGCGGGCGAGCGAGGTGCCCACCTGGGCGGTGAACAGGTGCGACAGCCGCGAGGGGGACAGGTGCGCCACGCGCGCCAGCTCGGCGCTGTCGAGATCCGTCGCGAGATGCGCGTCGATGTGCTCGAGCACCGCGAGCACCCGTTCGTCGAGCTGGTGGCGGCGCGGGTTCTGCGTGTCGTACCAGAGCAGCGCCGTCTCGAGGCCGTTCAGCGCGAACAGCTCCGGGCGCCCGACGGCGAGGCGGGCGGCGCGGGCCGCTGCCCGCAGCGCCTGCCGCACCCGTGCATCGACGGCTCCTCCGAGGCGTATCGAGCCGAGGCCCGGCGCGATCTCCGGCCAGTCCAGCAGGGCGAGCCAGGTCGCCGGCGGATGGACGTGGCTGTAGAGCAGGTGCCAGCGCCCGGCGGCGGGATCGGTGCCGTAGTCGTGCAGGGTGCCGGGTCTCAGCAGCGCGGCCTCGCGAGGGGCGAGGGTGAGCCGTGTGCCGTCGGCCCCGCGCACGATCCCGGCGCCGGCGATGGTGTGCAGCAGCAGCCAGTCCTCGCTGCCGTGCGAGCGGCGCACCCGGTAGCCCGCGTCCTGCTCGAGCTCGCCCAACAGCACTCTGCCCATCGCGGGCGGCGGCACCTCGGTGGGCGCGACCTGTTGCCTCGCAGCAGGATGGTCCATGTCCGCACCCTCCGATCACCTGGTCGCTTCGAGATGGCATGACCAGAATGACAGCATGACTACTCTGGAGAACACCACCGCCGATGCCGGCGCCCCCGCGGCGACCGGGCTCCCGATCCTCGACGCCGACATCGATCCTGCCCAGCTCGCCGCCGACTACGAACAGGCCGGCGCCGTGCACCTGCGCGGCGTGCTCACCCCGGAGGAGGTGACCGAGCTGCGCGAGGCCTTCACCAGCCACATCGAGACCGATGGCAGCGGCGGCGCGTTCCACGAGATCCCCGAGGGCGATCCGCTGCACGCCTACCCGCGGATGATCCAGCCGCACCGCGACGAGCACACCCCCGGCCAGCTCTCCCGCCGCTGGCTGCTCGAACAGCGCATCATGGGGCGCGTCGCGGAGGCCGTCGGCCCGGTGTGGGCGGCGCAGTCGATGTTCTACTTCAAGCCCGCCGGCGCCCGCGGCCAGGCCATGCACCAGGACAACTACTTCCTGCAGTCCCATCCCGAGACGTGCATCGCCGCGTGGATCGCCGTGGACGACTGCGATGCGGAGAACGGTGCGCTCGGCGTGGTGCCCGGCACGCACGTCTACGAGATCGAGTGCCCCGAGGAGGCCGACGCGACGGAATCGTTCACCACGATCAGCGTCTCGATCCCCGATCATCTGAACGTGGTGCAGACGGACATGCGGGCCGGGGACATGCTGATCTTCCACGGCAGCCTGGTGCACGGGTCCAAGCCCAACACCAGCACGGATCGGTTCCGCCGCTCGCTGATCTTCCACTACATCCCCGAGGGCAGCCGCGAGGTGGCCGCCTCGTACCAGCCGCTGCTGGACGCCCGCGGCGAGGAGGTCGAGATCGAGGCCTCCGAGTACGGCGGCACCTGCGGCGAGGGCTGGGTGACGCGCAACCACTGAGCGCCGTCCGGCAGCCCGCCGGCGCGCCCCGTCCATCACATCCCGCCTCCACGGAACGGCGGGACCCGCCGCCGCGCGGGACGATGGCCGGTATGACCTCTCGCCCCGGACTCCTCGCCGACGTGCCGGACCGCGCCCGGGACGCTCTCCCGTTCCGTGCGCTCGCCCTGGCTTGGGTGATCACCGGCGGTCTCGTCGCCGCGGTGACCGGCCCGCTCGGCCTCGAGCACGGCTCGTGGTCCGCCGCGTTCCAGGTGCTCGTCGGCGGAGTCATGCAGGGCGTCCTGGGGATCGCGCAGGCCCACCTCGCTGCCCGGCGCCTCGGCCGACGGGCCCTGCTCGCCCAGCTGCTCACCTGGAACCTCGGCTGCCTCGCCGTGATCGGCGGGACCCAGCTCACCGCCCCGCTGCTGGTGGACGCGGGCGGGCTGGCGCTCGTGGCAGCGATGGTGCTGATGATCCGCGCCGTCGGCCGCGGAGAGCGCGGCCCCGCATGGGCGCTGTGGCTGTTCCGGGCCGCGCTCGTGGTGACTGCGGTGAGCATCCCCGTCGGGCTCGTGCTCGCGCACCTGCGCGCGGCCTGAGGGCCCGGGCGAGGGCCGCGGCGCCGGGGTCGCCGGTCCCCAACACACGGCATCGCCGCCCGCGTCCGCCCTCCCGCGTCACTGGTACGAGACGAACCAGGGCCGGGGATCGACGTCGACGGTCTCCTCGGGCGTGAACATCGGGGTGTCCTCGTCGTAGAAGTTCTTCCACGCCATGAAGATCCCCTCCGGCAGGTCCCGCAGCAGCGCACGGTAGGTGCCGAGCTTGTCGCCGGGCACGCCGTGCCCGTCGGCGTGCAGCGTGATCGCGAGCTCCGGCCG
>CAZHSL010000387.1:0-3126 GCA_964535185.1 uncultured Corynebacterium sp. | reverse complement strand
GACGATGATCAGCAGCAGCCACGCCATCGCGGAGGCGTACCCCATGTCGAACTGGCCGAAGCCCTTCTGGTAGAGGTACAGCGTGAAGAACATGGTCGAGTCCGAGGGACCGCCCGTGCCGCCGGAGACCACGAACGCCTGCGTGAAGGTCTGGAACGCGTTGATCACCTGCAGGACCACGTTGAAGAAGATGATCGGCGTGAGCAGCGGGATCGTGATGCGGAAGAACTGCGCGACCTTGGAGGCGCCGTCCACGGCGGCGGCCTCGTAGTACATCTGCGGGATCTGCCGCAGGCCGGCCAGGAAGATGATCATCGGCGAGCCGAACGTCCACACGTGCAGCAGGATGATCGTGCCCAGCGCGGTGTCCGGGTTGGAGACCCAGCCCGGGAGGTTCTCGAAGCCCAGCATCGCACCGATCTGGTTGACCAGGCCGTTGGCTCCGAACATCTGGCGCCACAGGATCGAGATCGCCACGGAGCCGCCCAGCAGCGAGGGCAGGTAGAACACCGAGCGGTAGAAGGACAGGCCCTTCATGCCGTGGTTCAGCACCACCGCCAGGGCGAGCGCCGCGATCAGCTGCAGCGGCGTCCCCACGAACACGTAGATGAACGTGACCAGCAGCGAGTTGTGCAGCCGCGTGTCCGCGATCATCGCCTTGATGTTCGCCAGCCCCGTGAACTCCGGCGGGGCCAGCAGGCTGTAGTCCGTGAAGGCGAGCGCGAGGGACGCCAGCATCGGCAGGATCGTGATGCCCAGCAGGCCGATCAGCCACGGCGCCATGAACACCAGCGCCGGCTTGTTGTCCGGGTGCTTCTCCTTCGCGCCGCCCTTCTTGCGGCTCGACACCATCTGTGTCAGTTCTCCGACCGCACTCATACGGTCACTCCCTTCTGCGCTGGGGCCGGGTCACGGGCCGGCGGTGCGGGGTCCGCCCCGCCGGTCCGTGGGTCCCGCGTCTCGGTCGGGCCGACGGACGGCCCGGCTGCGGGTATCGGCCGCGCGCGGCGCGGTGGCCGGGTCGATCAGGACAGGGCCGCGGTCAGCTCGTCGACGAGGCGCTTCCCGCCCTCCTCGGCGGTGATGTTCCCGAACAGGACGTCCTCCCCGGCGCGCTTGAGGATGTTCTCGAACTCGCCGCCGCCCTGCGGCGTGATCTCGGGGGCGGGGCCGAGCTCGGACTCGATGGCGTCGAGGTAGTCCACGGCCATCATGTTGGACTCGTCGAGGTCGGGGACGATCGCCTCGCGCACCTCGAGGTTGCCGGGCACCCCGCGCTCGACGGAGAGGATCTTGCCCGCCTCCGGCGAGTTCACGAGGAAGTCGACGAGCTTCAGCGCGGCCTCGGGGTTCGCGGTGGCCGAGGAGATCGACCAGTACATCGAGGCCTTGTACCACAGCTGCGCATCGGCGGCGGAGCCGGTCATCGACGGCGGGCGCATCACGATGATCCCGCCCTCGACAGCGGCATCGTGCGCGACCACCTGGTTCGACCAGGCGACGGTCATCGCGAGCTTGCCGGTCGCGAAGAGCGACTGGTCCAGGGACTGCGCGGCGTCCTCGACGGAGACGGAGGCGCCGGGGCCGGCCCCGGTCTCCTGGATCCGCTGCGCGAACTCGAGCAGCGAGGTCGCGGTGGCGGCGTCGAAGCCGGGCCCGCCGTCCTTGTACTGGTCCTGGCCCTTCTGCCGCACCCACACCTGGAAGAGGGCCTGGACCGTGCCGATCTGGCTCATGCCCCAGGTGCCGTCGGGCGTGTTCTCGGTGATCTGGACGGCGATGTCGATGAGGTCATCCCAGGTCCACGTGGTGTCGTCGGGCAGGTCGACGCCCGCCTCCTCGAACAGGGCGGGGTTGACCAGGAAGGTCGCCGCGTTCAGGCCGGCGTTGATCGCGACCAGCCCCTCCTCGGGCAGCTCGCCGACCTCGACGGATCCCTCGACGAACTCGGAGGTGTCCAGGCCGGCGTCGGCGAGGTTCAGCAGCGCCCCGCGCCCGCCGTACTCGGCGATGTACTTCTCGTCCATCTGGATGACGTCGGGGGTGTCGCCGCCGGCGGTCTGGGTGGCGAGCTTGTCCCAGTAGCCGCTCCATTCGCCGGGCTCGAGGCTGACGGAGATCGAGTCGTCGACCTCCTTGAAGGCCTCGACGACCTGCTTCGTGTTCTCGTCGCGGGTGGGGTTGCCCCACCAGGCGAGCCGGAGCGAGGCCGAGCCGTCCCCGGACCCGCCGCCCCCGCCGCTGCTGGCGTTGGGGCCGCAGGCCGCGAGGCCGACGAGTCCGGGGGCGGTGAGGCCAAGGGTGAGGGCTGTGCGTCGGGTGAGCATCGGTTCTCCTGTCATGGTCGCTGCCGCGGTCCGGCGGACCACCGTGGTCCTCCGAGCGGGTCGTGCCGGGGGAGGAACGTCGTCGTCCTTCCCGCTGCGCTGCGGACGGGGCGTCCGCCCGTCCGCGCCGCGCTGTGTGAAACCTTTCAAATTCCTGCGGCCGCTCGGATCCTGGCCCGAGTGGTGGACTTAGGAAAGCGCTTGACGAAAGCGTTTGTCAAGCCCCGCCCATCACGCACAGGTCACGATGCTCCCCGCGGCGCCGCACGAGAGGCTGATTCCGCGCACATCCCGCCTCCTTGCGGACGGACCTGCAGGATCGCCCCTCGCCGCACCCCTTGCGCCGCGCCGCGGACCATGCTTAGTGTGAGTGGACAACTAACGCTGGAACGACTCAGCAGGGGCGCTCCCGGGCAGGTCGCGGGAAGAGCCCGTGCCGAGCGCACCGCCGGGGCACAGCAGCCTCGCCCCTTCGACTCCCCGACCGGCGCCGCAGACCGCCGCCGGCCCCTCAGGACCCCGGTCCACCGACCCGAAGGATCGACGATGATCTCGCGCCGCCGCACCCTGTCCCTGCTCGCCGCCGCCGGTGCCGTCCCGGCGCTCACGTCCCTGACGGGCTGCGGCCCCAACGCCTCCCGCGGCGGGGAGGGCGACGGAGCGCTGCGCATCTACTGGTGGGGCGGCGACCTGCGCAACGGCCTCACGCGTGAGGCGCTCGAGCTGTTCTCCGACGCGCACGACGACATCGAGGTCTCCCCCGAGTACAGCGAGTGGACCGGCTACTGGGACAAGCTCG
>CAZHSL010000386.1:0-3126 GCA_964535185.1 uncultured Corynebacterium sp. | reverse complement strand
AGCCGATCATCTTGTTCTCGTCGTAGGCGGTGACGAAGTTGTGGGTGCGGTAGTCGCCGCCCATGGCGTCGCGGTGCATGTTCATCACGAACTTCTCGCCGACCTTGTCGATCCGCTCGGTGTCGTCGGCGCTGCGCACGGTGCCGGAGCCGTCGAACTCATGGTGCCGAGCCGGCAGCGTGAGCAGGTCGAACACCTCCTTGGCGGGGACGTCGACGGTGCGGGTGACGGTCAGGTGGGTCTGGTCGGTGTTCATGGCTCCCACCCTGCCGCTGCCTTCTGGGGATGTCATCCCGGGCTCGACCGCCCGGTCGCCCGTGCAGGTCACGCCGGTGGAACCGGTCGGTCGGAGGGGTCGGCCGACGGGGCGGACCCGCCCGACGGACCGTCACAGCGGGTCGGCCACCGCCTCCTCGACGGCCAGGGGCGGGCGCCCCAGCACCTGCTCCACACCGTCGCCGACCACGTCCAGCTCCCCGGAGGCGATCGCGGTGTAGGTGCTGATCCAGGCCTCGACCTGCCAGTCCGGCGCGCCGTAGGCGGCGCGGGAGGCGCGTGCTTCGGCGAGCGTCTCGTCGACGTACTCGTACTCCTCGCCCCGGGCCCGGGTCATCAGCAGCGCCGCCTCGGCGAGGGAGACGGCGACCGGGCCGGTCAGCTCCAGAGCCCGGTTCGCCCAGGGCGCGGGGTCGCGCAGGATCCGCGCCGCCACCTCGGCGACGTCCCGGCGGGCCACGAAGGCGCAGCGCCCGGTGCCGCCCGGGCCGCGGATCACCCGCTCCTCGCCGGCGAAGTCGAGCAGCACGTCCGCGTAGAAGCTGTCGCGCAGGAACGTCCAGGTCAGGCCGGAGTCCCGCAGCATCTGCTCGGTCTCGCCGTGGTCGCGGGCGAGGGTGAAGGCGGCCTCCGGGCCGGCGCCGAGGAAGGAGGTGTAGACCACGTGGCCCACCCCGGCCGCGACCGCGGCATCGACCGCGGTGCGGTGCTGGTCCAGGCGGTCCGCGGCCTCGCCGGCGGAGACGAGCAGCAGGGCGTCGGCCCCGGCGAAGGCGTCACGGCAGGCGGCGGCGTCGGAGAACTCCGCTCGCACGGCCGGGACGCCCTCGAGCTGCGGGGCGCGGTGCAGGCTGCGGCCCACCATCACCAGCTCGACCCCGGGCGCCGCTGCCAGCAGGCGGGCGACCTGGCCGCCGATCTTCCCGGTCGCGCCGGTGACGACGATCCGCGTCATACGAGCCCCTTCTCGGTGAGCCAGCCCTTCGCGATGTCCGCGCTGCTGGTCTGGTCCACGACGCTCTGGCGGTTCAGCTCCACCAGGTCGTCGGCGCTCAGCTCGGCGATGACGCCCTCGATCACGGCGACGGCGGTCTCGTCGAGCGACGAGGCGGCCACCGGCACCACGTTCTGCGGCAGGATCATCGATTCCGGGTCCTCGAGCACCACCAGGTCGTTCTCGGCGATGGCGGGGCTGGCGGTGTAGATGTCCGCCAGCTGCGTGTCCCCGTCGACCAGGGCCTGCACCGTGAGCGGACCGCCCGAGTCCTCGACGGGCAGCACAGTCACGTCCACGCCGTAGATCTCCTTCGCGCCGTCGGGCCCGTAGGGGCGCACCTCGAACTCGCTGTTCGCGGCGATCTTCAGGTCCTCGTCGACGCCGGCCAGGTCGCCGATCGCGGTGAGGGAATGGGTCTTCGCGAATTCGGAGGTGGTGGTGTAGGAGTCCTGGTCGGAGGCGTCGGCGAAGGCGAGGACCTGCAGCGCATCGGGCAGGGACTCGCCGAGCGCTGCATGGATCTCCTCGGGCGGGGCGGAGGCGGCGTCGGCGTCGTAGTACTGCAGCAGGTTGCCGAGGTACTCCGGCAGCAGGTCGAGGGAGCCGGATTCGAGCTCGGGCATGTACACCTCGCGCTGCCCGATCTGGTACTGCCGGTCCACGGTGAGCCCCTCCGCCTCGAGGGCCTGGGCCCACAGCTCGGCGATGATCTCGTTGGAGTAGTACGCCTGGGAGCCGATGGCGATGCCGCCGGAGCCGGCGTCGCCGCCGCCGTCGGACCCTCCCTCGCCCTGGCCGTCCTCCTCGGCGAAGGGATCGGAGCTGCCGCAGGCCGCGGCGCCGAGCGCGAGGGAGCCGGCGCCGAGGGCGCCGAGCAGGTGGCGACGGGTGTGGTGGATCGTCATGGGTGATCTCCTGGTGTGCGAGGGGTGGGAAGAGGCGGGGGTCATGCGGCTCTCGCCCCGCGAGGTGCGGTCAGGCGCTGCGCGAGCAGCAGCGACAGGTCCAGGACCAGGGCGAGCGCGATCACCAGCAGCGAGCCGGCGATCATCTGCGGGTAGTCCTCGGAGCCGAGCCCCTGGAAGATGTACCGGCCCAGCCCGCCGCTGCCCACGTAGGCGGCGAGCATCGCGGTGGCCACCACCTGGACGGTCGCGCCGCGGAATCCGCCGACCAGCAGCGGCATTCCCAGCGGGAGCTCCACCCGGGTGAGGATCTGCCACTCGGTCATGCCCTGGGCGCGGGCGGCGTCGACGGTCGCGGGATCGGCGGACTCCACGGCGGAGTAGGCGCCGGCCAGCAGGGACGGGATCGCGAGGATCACGAAGGACAGCAGCGGGGCGGTGAGGCCGATGCCCACCAGCAGCGCGAACAGGGTCACCAGCCCCAGGGTGGGCAGGGCGCGGGCGGCGCCGGCCGCGGCGACGGCGATGCCCTTGAGCCGGCCGGTATGGCCCACGAACAGGCCGACGGGCACGGCCAGCAGCGCGGCGATCAGCACCCCGAGCAGGGTGTAGCCGAGGTGCTCGAGGGTGCGCAGCGGGATCCCGGAGGGTCCGTCCCAGTGGGTGGGGTCGGCGAGCCACTGCAGGGCGCCGAGGAAGGGGTTGCCGGTCATGGCCTGCGCACCTCCGGTCGGCGGGTCCAGGGCATCACCGCACGGCCCAGCAGCACCAGCAGCGCATCGGTGAGCAGGGCGAGGGCGACGGTCGCGACGATCCCGGCGGCGATCTCGGCGGCGATCCCGCGCCGCACGCCGTCCACGAACAGCATGCCCAGGCTGGGCACGCCGAGCACTCCGCCGACGGTGACCAGCGAGATGGTGCTCACCGCGACCACCCGCACGCCGCCCA
>CAZHSL010000385.1:0-3132 GCA_964535185.1 uncultured Corynebacterium sp. | reverse complement strand
GGGGCGACGACCGCGCCCTCCAGGCCGCCGAGCTCGCGGTCTCCAGCCCGCTGCTGGAGGCCTCGATCGATGGCGCCTACGGCGTGCTGCTGTCCATCCAGGGCGGCAGCGACCTCGGCCTGTACGAGGTCTCCGAGGCCGCCCGACTGGTCCAGGAGGCCGCGCACCCCGACGCGAACATCATCTTCGGCTCCGTCATCGACGACGCCCTGGGCGATGAGGTCCGCGTGACCGTCATCGCCGCGGGTTTCGAGGGCGGCGGCCCGGCCCCGCGCCACGACGTCGCCCCGCAGCAGCGCCCCGCCCCGCGCGCCGAGCAGCCGGCGGCGCCGAGCGCCGCCCAGCCGCGACCGGCGCTGCAGGAGCAGCGTCCCGCCCAGGGCGCCGCTGCGGCGGCCGCCCCCGGTGCCTGGGGGATGCCGCAGCAGGCCTTCTCCCCGTCGCGCAGCAGCGCCGCGGAGCCCGAGACCGAGACCCTCGACCCCGCCGACAGCGAGGACGGCCAGGGCCCGGCACCCGCGCAGGCCGCGCCGCAGCCCTCGCCGCGCGCACCCGAGCGGGAGCCGGCGCGCCCGCCGCACATCGAGGAGTCGCCGTCGGACGACGACGACCTCGATCTGCCGTCGTTCCTCAAGTGAGCTCAGCCCTCACCGCACGGGCCCCGCGACTTCGCGGGGCCCGTGCCCTGTTCACGGGCAGGGCCGGGGGAGTGAGCACCGGTGAGCACGCCGGGCTGAACCTGGCCCGGCACGTGGGGGACGAGGAGCGCTGCGTGGAGCGCAACCGCGCCCTGCTCGCCGAGGAGCTCGGGGCGCCCGTGGTCTTCGTCGACCAGGTCCACTCCGCCGAGGTCCACGTGCTGCCGGCGACGGGGGAGGTGCCGGTCCGCACGGCCGACGCGATGGTCACCGACCGGCGCGACGTCGCCCTGGCGATCATGGTCGCCGACTGCCTGCCGGTGCTGCTGTCCGACCCGGTCGCAGGTGTCGTGGCGGTCGCGCACGCCGGTCGCCAGGGCCTGCTGGCCGGAGTGCTGCAGCGGACCATCGCGGCGATGACGGAGCGGGGGGCCCGCGCGGAGCAGCTGGAGGCGAGCATCGGCCCGTCGATCTGCGGCGCCTGCTACGAGGTGCCCGCCGCGCTGCGGGAGGAGGTCGCGGCGCTGCTGCCGGAGACCTGGGCGCGCACCTCCTGGGGGACGCCGTCCCTGGACCTGCGCGCCGGTGCCGCCGCGGTGCTCGAGGCGGCGGGCGTGCCCCGTGACGCGGTGGACGTGGAGCATCCGTGCACCCTCGAGGACGAGCGCTTCTACTCCTACCGCCGCGCGCCGCGCACCGGCCGCTTCGCCGGGGTGCTGCGGAGGGTCTGAGCCGTCGGGCGGAGCGGACGGGGTCGTGGCGGACACGCCGCGGACGACACGCCGAGCACCTCCCGGGGCGGAGGAAATGCCTGCGGTACTTTCGGTGACCAAGGGCCCTCGCGCACTCCCCGTGCTTCCCCGGGGCCCAGGTCAGCGTGAACAACAGACTGGGAGATCTGCGATGGGAACCTGGCGCAACGCCATGGTCGCACTCGGCCTCGCCAACGAGGTCGACGACGAGTACTACGAGGACGAGCGGCTCCGCCACGACGAGGTCGTCGCAGCGCCGCGCCGCACCGAGCGCGGCCCCGAGCCCGCTCCCGAACGGGAGGCCCAGGTGACCCCGATCCGCCAGCATTCCAACGTGGTCTCCATGGCCCCGGCAGTGGAGGAGTCGATGCACCGCATCACCACGATCCATCCGCGGTCGTACAACGACGCGAAGGCGATCGGCGAGTCGTTCCGCGACGGCGTGCCGGTCATCATGAACCTCTCCGACATGCAGGACGGCGACGCGAAGCGCATGGTCGACTTCTCGGCAGGCCTCGTGTTCGGTCTGCGCGGGACCATCGAGCGCGTCACCTCGAAGGTGTTCCTCCTCTCTCCGGAGTTCGTCCAGGTCGACGGGGACAGCTCTGCCGACGAGGGCAGCTTCTACAACCAGAGCTGAGCCTCCGTGCAGCTGATCGCGGGAGTGCTCTACCTCGCCGTCCTGATCTACCTGATCGTGCTCATCGCACGGCTGGTCCTCGAATGGATCCAGTCCTATGCGAGGGAGTACCGGCCCAAGGGACTGGTGCTGGTGCTGTTCGAGGTCGTCTACACGCTGACCGACCCTCCCGTGAACCTGCTCCGACGGCTGATCCCCCCGCTGCGGATCGGCATGGTCTCCCTCGACCTGAGCCTGATGCTCCTGCTCGTCGTCGGGTGGATCCTGCTGCGGGTGCTCGGTGGCCTGGCGATGTGATGAGTTCCCGGTTCGGGAAGTTCCGCGGCATCCGCTAGGCTGACCGCACTGCGCGCAACGCGCTTCTGACGTAATCACTAGGAAAAGGTGACCCATGGCTCTGATGCCCGAAGACCTGCAGAATCAGCGGTTCACCCCCGTCCGGTTCTCCGAGGGCTACGACATGGACGAGGTGGACAACTTCCTCGACAACGACGTGGAACCTCGTCTCAAGGAACTCATCGCCGAGAACGAGCGGTTGAAGAAGGAGCTCGAGGAGGCGCACAACCGCATCGCCGAGCTCGAGAGCGGTGAGGCCGCCGCCCCGGCTGCGGACGCATCCGCCACCGGCGAGACCGATGCGATCATCGACACCACCCGGGTCACCGATGCCGACGACTCCGCGGACGAGACCGCCGCGGCCGACGCGGAGGTCCCCGCCGACCAGGACGCCGCGGACGCCGCCGCTGCCCCGCAGCCCGCCGCCGCGCCGGCGCAGGAGACCCCGGACCAGTCCGCGGCCGGCATCATCGCCCTGGCGAACCGTCTGCACGACGAGCACGTCAAGAACGGCGAGGACGAGCGCGACCGCCTGATCTCGGAGGCGAACGAGGAGCACCGGCGGATCGTGGGCGAGGCCGAGGAGAAGTCCCGCGCCACCCTCACCGAGCTCCAGGAGAAGAAGGCCGAGCTCGACAAGACCATCGAGGGCCTGCGCAACTTCGAGCGCGACTACCGCAACCGTCTGCGCAACTACCTGGAGAACCAGCTCCGCGAGCTCGACACCAGCGAGACGCAGGACAAGCAGGCGAACTTCGGTCTGTGA
>CAZHSL010000384.1:0-3133 GCA_964535185.1 uncultured Corynebacterium sp. | reverse complement strand
GAGCGCCACGAAGGTGGAGACCGCGCCGACGACCGCGCCGAGCATGATGCCGATGATCGGCACGATGAGCGAGCTGCGCAGGGTGACCTTCCGCAGGAACAGGAAGAACACCAGGGTGCCGACGAAGGAGAAGACGATCGCGACGCTCATCCGGGTCAGCAGCCCGGCGTCGGGGACCATCACCATCACCAGGATCAGCCCCAGCCCCGCCCATTCGGTGGTGCCGGTGGTGGTCGGCTCGACGAAGCGGTTCTGGGTCATCAGCTGCATGATCAGCCCGCACATCGCCATCGCGGCACCGGCCAGCACCAGGGCCACGGTGCGCGGGATGCGGGTGATCGAGAACATCTCGGTGCCGCCCTCGGCGCCGAAGATGTCGTAGACCCCGACGAACAGGGAGGCGACCAGCAGCAGCGCGACCACCGCGATGCCGATCACCAGCTTGCCGTCGAGCAGGCGCTCACGCCCGCGGCGGCGCTGCGGAGGCGCCTCGTGGGCGAGGGAAGGGCTGGACATCAGGACTCCTGGAGGACGCGGGCGCACGCGGCGGCGGGCCCGAGGACGGCTGCGGCGACGCACCGCACGGCGGGCCGGACCCCGGGGATCCTGCCCGCCGTGCGATGGTCAGCGGCGGCGTTCGTGGCTCAGGCCTTGCCCTCGAGGGCGTCGGCGAGCTGGGTGAAGAACTCGGTGTAGGTCTGGATCGACTCGTTGGTGTACGTGTCGGCCGGCATGTAGACGATGTTGCCCTCGGAGACCGCGGTGACCGAGGCGAGCGCATCGGAGGAGTCGAGGATCTCGTTGGCCGGGACGTACTCCGGGTCGTCGGCGGAGATCGCCGCGTCGCGGTCCATGACCAGGATCCAGTCGGGGTTCGCGTCGGCGATCGCCTCGACGGAGATGTCGTCGCCCTGGTGGTCGTCGCTGGCGCCCTCGACCTCGAGCGCGGGCACCAGGCCGAGCGCCTCGAAGGTCCAGCCCAGGGTGCGGCCGGCGCCGGGTGCGATGTAGCCGATGTCGCCGCCGGAGGTGGTCACGGCCATGATCGTGGACGAGCCGTCGTAGGCGGAGCGCACGCGCTCCATGGCGGCGTCGAGGTCGGTGCCGAGCTGCTCGGCCTCCGTCTCCTTGCCGAAGATCTGGCCCAGCGCGGCGACCTGGCGCTTGAGCTCGTCGGCGAAGGGCTGGTCGTCGCGCGGGTCGAGCTCGAGGATGGTGGCGTCCGGCGCGTACTTCACGAAGTCGTCGTGGTAGTCGGCGAAGCGCTGGCCGTTGATGATCAGCGTCGGCTCGGCGGCGACGACGGCCTCGAGGTCGGGCTCGCGGTGGTTGCCGAGGTCGATGATCGACTCGTCGTCCTTGTAGCCGATGGTGGTCGGCATGAGCGCGCGAGCCGCGGCGGTCAGGGTGACACCCCAGGCCTCGAGGGTCTCGAAGGTGCGGTTGTCGGTCGCGACCACGGAGGCGGGCGGGGTCTGCACGGTCTGGGCGCCGTTGTTGTCCTCGACCTCGACCGTCCCGGCCGGCGCGCCGCCCGCGTCGCTCGCGGCGGAGCCGTCGGCGGCCTGGGTGGAGCCGCCGCAGGCGGTGAGGAACAGGCCGAAGGCGCCGGCCAGGGAGGCGGCGCCGAGCGTGCGTCGGCTGAGCGAGGGCAGCGGAGTCATGGGGACCTCTGTCGTCGTGAGGGAAGGGATGGGCTCCCCGCCGGCGGGGACGAGTTAAGGCTAGCCTCACCTCCCGCTATTTCGCCACTTCAGACTTGCTTTATTCTGCGGACTGGACAGTGACCCTCGTCTCATACCCCATCGGACGGCGGGCCCGGCGCGCCGCAAGGGTGGTCCCGGCACCCGGGGAGCAGGGGCGGGTGCGCGCACGGATCCGAGGGGGACCCATGACCGACGGCAACGGACCGCAGCTGCCCGATTTCTCCGGCGGCGGGAGCGGCGGGGGCGGCGCCCCGCGCCTGCCCGACTTCTCCGGCGGCGTGTCCGCGAGTGGTGGATCCTCCGGCGGGAGCGGCGGACCCTCCGGCGGGAGCGGCGGATCCTCCGGCGGCCCCGGCGATCCGTTCGGCGGCGACCCCGGCCTGACCGGCCCCCGCGAGCCCGGCTCCGGGCGCGGGAAGGGGCCGCTGATCGCGCTGCTCGTCGGTGGCGGCGTGGTCCTCGTGGCCGTCCTCGCGATTCGCGCGCTGATCCTCTCGCAGACCGTCCTCTCCCCCGACCGCGAGGACCCGACGGTCACCTCCGAGCCCGCGAGCACCGAGCCGGACCCGTCGGAGGACGCGACCCCGTCGGAGGTCGTCCCCACCACGGAGTCCGAGCCGAGCGAGAACCCGTCGCTGACCACCATCGAGGCGCCCACCGTGGAGTGCACCTCTCCCGGCAACCGGCAGACCACCGAGCAGGTCGACGGGTCCGTGCGCGGCGGCGGCCTCGAGTTCGCGGTGCTGGCTGGCTGGAACACCGGCCCCAACTGGGGCCGCAGCGCGATGTACATGACAGACGTCCACTCGGCCGATCAGCCGGTCGAGGCGGGCTGGTACTCCGTCGCCTCCGTCGGCGCCGTCGAGTGGCCCGAGGAGGAGGGCGGCTACCCCGGCGCGGAGGCGACGGCCCGCGCGATCTTCCAGTGCTCGAACACCCGCGACGAGGCGAAGGAGCTGTACGGCGAGCCGGCGCAGGCCGCCGCCTACCGCGACGAGGCGATCGAGGTCGACGGCCATCCCGGCTGGATCGTCTCGGGCGACCTGCAGGTCTCCGAGCTCGCACTGATGCGCACCACGGACGCCTGGCGGAACGTGGTCATCGTCGTCGACACACCGGACGGCCCCGCGGTCTTCGAGGGCGGCGCCGCGCTCGGCCACGAGCAGCAGGTCGCGGATCTGGACGCGATGATCGCGAGCCTCCGCGTCTACTGAGCGGCGCGGGCGCCGACCGGGGCCGACGGGCGATCCCGTCGGCCCCGGCGGCTCGGCGGCGGCGGCCTACCTCCAGGTGTCCGTGAGAGCGAGCGCCCCGTCGGCGCCGACGGTCGCCGTACGGTTCGCGCCCGACTCCCAGACGGCGGCGCCCGAGTCGTCGACCTTCACGTACTTGTACTCGAAGCTCGTGCCGGCCGGCAGGTCCACGCC
>CAZHSL010000383.1:0-3135 GCA_964535185.1 uncultured Corynebacterium sp. | reverse complement strand
GCGGGCCCGCGACCGGCGCGATCACCCGGATCGGCCTGCATCCGCTGCAGCTCGCCCCGGCAGGGGAGAACGCTCCCGCCCTGTGGGGCAGCGCCGGGGAGGCGGCCCAGCGCGCCTCCCGGGCGCTCGCCCGGGCCCAGGGCCTCGCGGGGGAGGAGGCGGTGCAGGTCCCCGTCCTCACCGGAGGGCGGCTGCTCGCCGAGGAGGCGACCCTCGTGCCCTGGCGCAGCGAGAAGCCCGAGCAGCGGCAGGGGCCCTGGCCGGGGTCCCTGCCCCGACCGGTGCCCGCCACCGTGTTCCGCGAGCCGCCGGCGGTGCGACTGGAGGACGCCGAGGGCCGGCCCGTCGTGGTCACCGCCCGTGGCCTGCTCAGCGCACCGCCCGCACGGCTGCTCATCGGTGCGCCGGGCCTGCCCGCCCTGCAGCGGGCCGGGCTGCGCGCCGGCTCCGGGTACCCGGTGCTCGGATACGGCGCCCCCGTCGTCATCGACGAGCGCTGGTGGGCCCGCGATGGTCATCGCGCCGCTCGGCTGCAGCTGGTGGTGCGCGGCGCGAGCGCCGAGGAGACCGCGGTGCTGGCCCTGTCCAGGACAGGGGAGTGGTCGCTGGAGGGGGTCTACGACTGATGGCCCGCTGGTTCCTGGGACCTCCCGCGTGGAAGGACCTCGAGGCGATCCTCTCGGACCGTCCCTCGCAGGTGGTCTCCCCGCCGGTCGTCGTCGAGCGCACCGGGCAGGTCGCCGACGACGCCTACCGCCCTGCCCGCACCGTCGACTACGCGGAGCTGCACGCCCACTCCCACTTCAGCTTCCTCGACGGCGCCTCGAGCCCCGAGGACATGGTCGAACAGGCCGCACGGCTGGGCCTGGGGGCGATCACCCTGGTCGATCACGACGGCCTGCCCGGGGCGGTCCGCTTCGCGAAGGCCGCCGAGGAGGCGGGGGTCGCCACCGTGTTCGGGGCCGAGCTGACCCTGGGCCTCGAACCCGGTGCCGAGTCCGCGAGCACCACCCCGATCGTCTCCGCGCCCCGCACCGGCAGCCCCGACCCCGAGGGCGAGCACCTGCTGGTGCTGGTGCGGGATGCCGCCGGCTACCGGCAGCTCTCGGCCGCGATCGCACGCGCCCACCTCGACAGCGGGCAGAAGGCCGCCCCGCGCTACCGGCTCGCCGAGCTCTCGCGCCTGGCCCGGGAGGGGCACTGGCTGATCCTCACCGGCTGCCGCAAGGGCGCCGTGACGCGTGCCGCGACCCCGCGTCTGGAGGCTGGGGATCTGGAGGGCGCCGCCCATGCCGCCGCCGACGCGATCATCCGCCTGGTGGAGCTGTTCGGTCCCGGCAACGTCGCGGTCGAGCTGATCGCCGGCGGCGGGGGAGAGGCGGACGAGCTGCACGACGCGCTCGCCCAGGGCGCCCGCCTGGCACGTGAGAGCCACGGCCTGGATGCGATCTCCCTGCCGCTGGTGGCCACCACCAACGCCCACTACGCCCGCCCGGCGGACAGGCGCCTGGCCGACACCCATGCGGCGCTGCGCGCCGGGGTGCCGCTGACCGAGGCCGACCCGTACCTCAGCTCCCGCCCCGCGCACCTGCGCAGCGGGGAGGAGATGGCGCAGCTGCTGCCCCGCTACCCGGGAGCGATCGCGCAGGCGGCTCGGCTGGGCCGCGACTGCGCCGTCGACCTGCGCCTGCTCGCCCCGGACCTGCCGCCCTTCCCGGTCCCGGCCGGGCACGACGAGGCCAGCTGGCTGGTGGAGCTGGTGGAGATCGAGGGCCGGGAGCGCTACGGTCCCCGGCCCACGGCGGAGCGTCCCGAGCGGGTGCCGGGAGCGTGGGCGCAGCTCGACCACGAGCTGGAGGTCATCACCGACCTGCACTTCCCCGGGTACTTCCTCATCGTCCACGAGATCGTCGACTTCTGCGCCGGGGAGGGGATCCTCGCCCAGGGCCGGGGGTCGGCCGCGAACAGCGCCGTCTGCTACGCGCTGGGGATCACCGCGGTCGAGCCCGTCGGCCATCACCTGCTGTTCGAGCGCTTCCTCGCCCCCGAGCGGGACGGCCCGCCGGACATCGACATCGACATCGCCTCCGACCGCCGGGAGGAGGTGATCCAGCACGTCTACGAGCGCTACGGGCGGGAGAACGCCGCCCAGGTCGCCAACGTGATCACCTACCGCGCCAGGCTCGCGGTGCGCGACGCCGCCCGGGCGCTCGGCTACGACACCGGCGCGCAGGACGCCTTCTCCCAGCGGATCGAACGCTCCTTCAGCTCGCTCGCGGACGCGGACGTGCCCTCCGACGTGGTCGCACTCGCCCACCGGCTGCGGGACGCCCCGCGACACCTGGGCATCCACTCCGGCGGGATGGTGCTGTGCGACCGGCCCGTGATCGAGGTGTGCCCGGTGCAGTGGGCCGCGATGGAGGACCGCTCCGTGCTGCAGTGGGACAAGGACGACTGCGCCGACGCGGGGCTGGTGAAGTTCGACCTGCTGGGCCTGGGGATGCTCACCGCCCTGGACCACGCGCTGCGGATCGTCGCCGAGCACCACGGCCAGCACTTCGAGCTGCGCACCCTCCCGCAGGAGGACCCGGCGGTCTACGACATGCTGTGCGAGGGGGACAGCGTGGGCGTGTTCCAGGTGGAGTCCCGCGCCCAGATCTCCACCCTGCCCCGGCTGCGGCCCCGGTGCTTCTACGACCTGGTGGTGGAGGTGGCGCTGATCCGGCCCGGCCCCATCCAGGGCGGCTCCGTGCACCCCTACATCCGGCGCCGCGCCGGGGAGGAGCCGGTCACCTACCTCCACCCGCGGCTGGAGAAGTCGCTGGGCCGCACGCTGGGCATCCCGCTGTTCCAGGAGCAGCTGATGCAGATGGTGGTCGACGTCGCCGATTTCACGCCCGCCCAGGCCGACCAGCTGCGCCGGGCGATGGGCTCCAAGCGCTCCACCCAGAAGATGCTCGAGCTCTCCGACGCCCTGTTCGAGGGGATGGCCCGGCACGGCATCGTGGGGGAGGATGCCGAGGCCGTCCACCGCAAGCTGCTCGCCTTCGCCAACTACGGCTTCCCCGAGTCCCACGCCTACTCCTTCGCATACCTCGTCTATGCGAGCTCGTACCTGAAGTGCCACTACCCGGC
>CAZHSL010000382.1:0-3161 GCA_964535185.1 uncultured Corynebacterium sp. | reverse complement strand
GGCGGCGGGCGGGCAGCTGCTCGCGGAGGAACCGGCGGACCCGGTCCTCGCTGGTGGGGCGGTTGTCATGCATGGGAACTCCTCGGAAGGGGGGGGGACGGTGTCCGGTCTGGGGCCTCAGCGGCCGATGACGGGGCTGGCGTTGTGGTCGACGGCGTGCAGCTCCGAGGTGTCGCCCGAACCGGCGGCCAGGGGGCGCACGGCGCCGGCGAGGGCGTCCTCGACCCAGCGAGTGAAGATCTCGCCGCGGGGCGAGAGGACGGAACGGTTGCTGCCGTCGGGGTCGAGTCCGTCGACCTGCAGCGGCTCCACCGCGGCGGACGGCTCCAGCGCGGCGTCGGCGCCCTCCCCGGACGCCTGCTCGCGGGCGATGCGCGAGACCGCCTCGCCGATCGGCTTGAGGGCGCCGTGCTCGTCGAACAGGCCGAGGGTGTACTCGACCTCCGGGAAGTCGGCGAGCTCGCGGCTGACGTCGTGGGAGCACCACCAGGTGACGGCCTCGACCGCGGGGTGGCGCAGGGCGCTGCGGATGCTGGTGTCCGCGAACGAGGCGGCGTCCTCCCCGCTGATCCAGGGGGTCGGCGCGCCGACCTCCTGCAGCCAGATGCGCCGATCGGCCGGCACGTCGAGCATCCGCTGCCAGAGGGCGGCGACCTCGATCAGGTACCGACCGAAGAGGCCGAGGCCCGGATGGCCGGCGCCCAGCTGCTGGCCCGCGCCGGTGAACACCCAGGAGTGCACGGAGGTCGATGCGCCCAGGGTCACCGCGTCCGCGGGGGTGAAGGGGTGGTCGTCCTTGAACCAGAGGCAGTCGTCGAAGCTGTGGTGGTGGCGCCGGCCGGGCAGCGCGGCGTCGACGGTCGCGATGAGTTCCCGCGTCCACGCGGTGGCCTCCGCGTCGGTCACCGGGTGCGGGTCGGGGTGGTACGAGACCGCGAACTGCCCGATCTCGTTGCCGAGCGTCATGCCGGTGACGTGAGGGCGGGCGGCGAGCTCGCCGCCGAGCACCCGGGCCAGCTCGTGCTGGGCGGCGACCACCTCGGCGTCGGTGAAGATGTTGCGCCGGTGCCAGGTCGAGACCCAGGAGGGCAGGAAGTCGTAGCTGGACAGGTGGCCCTGGAGCAGGTCGACGGAGATGTCCAGACCGTGCTGGCCGGCGAGGTCCACCATCGTCAGCACGTCGTCGACCGCGGCGCTGGAGATCGCCGTGCGGTTGGGCTGCAGCAGCGGCCACAGCGGGAAGATCCGCACGTGGTCGAGGCCGAGGTCGGCGATCTGCGCGAGATCCTCGCCGACCGCTGAGGGATCCAGGTCGCTCCAGGAGTGGAACCATCCCGCGCGGGGTGTGTAGTTGACGCCGAGGGCGGCGGAAGTCATCGATGACCACCTTGCTGTGGGGACGGAGCGGCAGGGGACGGCCGGACCGGAGCGGCGACGACCCGGCGGACCTTAAGCGGTTTAGAAAGCGTATCATCGACCGCCGCGCCGCCGTCCGAGGAGCGGCCGGATGCCCGGCGCCGCCCGGGCGACCCCGGCCAGCACGGGGCTCAGCCCGCGTCGTCCTCCGCCTCCTGCTCGCGGCGCATGTCGGCCAGCAGGGTGTTCATGTAGTCGTGGACGTCCTCGAAGCTCAGCGAGCGCTCGTCCCGTCGGGGCGGGATCCCTCCGACGAAGGCGCCGCCGTGCCAGGCCATCGAGCTGTCCGGCAGGGACGGGTCGTCGTCCCGCCACAGATCCAGCGGGATGGAATGGGCGGCGAGGTCGCGGGCGATCTCGTCGGCCTGCACGGCGCTGCCGGAGCGCTGCAGCACGGAGACCAGCAGCGACTGCGCCGCCCAGGCGAGAGCGTCGTCCCCGCTGTCCTCGCCCGGCTCGATCGCCTCCTGCACCAGCGCGATGTAGCTCGCGGCGAGCTCGTCCGCACCGTCCTCGTAGTGGTCCTTCGCGACCCGCAGCGCGACGCGCGGCACCAGGTCACGGGCATCCCACAGCACGGCGGCGCCCACCAGTGCCATCCCCACGCCGGTCGGGAAGTCCGGGTCCAGGGCGAGGGCGGTGGAGGGGGCGCGGCCGGCGCGCCGCTCGTCGTCGGCGGCCAGGAACTCCTCGACCGAGCGGGCGATCGCCGCACGCGCCTTCTCGTCGTCGTGCAGGACGATCTCCGCCTGTGCCGGATCCACGCCCAGCCGCCGCGCGACCCGCGCGACGGGGAAGTCGGGGCGGGCCAGGGCCTGGCGGCGGGTCGGCGCCAGCGCGCCGGAGGTCTGCTCTTCGCTCATACCCATGACGCTACCGCCTGCCAGACTGTGCCTGTGTCGAGCAGCCCTGTGATCCGCCTGCGTCCCCTGCATCCCGACGACGCCGGGACCATCGCCGGATGGGCGGCGGACCCGGTCTTCGTCGAGCACGCCGGCTGGAGCCCCGATCTCGAGCGCTCGACGATGTACGAGTTCTGGCACGGCGTGGCGATCGCGCCTCCTCGTGAGCTGGTGCGCCTCGTGGCGACGCTCGAGGGCGAGATCGTCGGCTACGCGGACCTCCACGGCGCCGATCCGTCCGAGAGGGAGCTGGGCTACGCGGTCGGACCGAGCGCGCGGTGGGGGCAGGGGCTCGGCACGGCTGTCGCCCGAGCGGGGCTCAGCCACGGATTCGACGAGCTGGGGCTCGAAGAGATCTGGGCGGAGGCGTCTCCGGCGAACACCGCCTCGGTGCGGATCCTCGAACGGCTCGGAATGCGCCGCACCGGCACCGGGGACGAGGACGAGTTCCTCGGCGAGCCCACCCGCTGTGCGCAGTACCGGATCACGCGCCGGGAGCATGCGCGGCTCAGCGGCCCCGCAGCGCCTCCAGCGCCTGCGCGAGGTCCGAAGGGTACTGCGAGGTATAGGTGACCTCGCGCCCGGTCGCGGGATGGACGAACGTCAGCTCCATCGCGTGCAGCCACTGGCGGATCAGTCCCACCCGCTCGGCGAGCGTCGGGTCCGCGCCGTAGAGGGGGTCGCCCACCAGCGGGTGGTGCAGCGCGGACATGTGCACGCGGATCTGGTGGGTGCGACCGGTCTCGAGCCCGATCCTCAGCAGCGTCGCCCCCTGCAGCTCCTCGAGGGTCTCGTAGTGGGTGACCGAGTGCTTGCCGTCCTCGCGCACCGCGAACTTGTAGT
>CAZHSL010000381.1:0-3163 GCA_964535185.1 uncultured Corynebacterium sp. | reverse complement strand
CCGGCGCGGCGGCGACGGCGTCCACCAGGCGCCGGCCCTCCTCCAGGGTGTGGGCGAGCGGCTTCTCCTGCAGCACGTGCACGCCTGCCGCGAGCGCGGTGAGGGAGGGGTCGATGTGGGCATCGTGCGGCGTGGTGACGTGCACGGCGTCGGGGCCGACGCCGTCGATCAGCTCCTGGGTGCTCGCGAAGCCCGGCACCCCGGTGGCCTCGACGGCGCGGGCAAGGGCCTGCGGGTCGGTGTCCGCCACGCCCACCAGCTCCAGGCCCTCGATATCCCGGATCGCCTCGAAGTGGACCACGGAGACGTCTCCGCATCCGATCACGCCGATGCGCACGGTCATCCTCGTCCTCCTCCTCGCGGCCGACGGTCCGGCCCGTCTCGATCCGGTTCACTGTACGGGCGGCCCGGACCCGGCGCTCGTGGATGCCGCCTGATGCCGAGGGTTGTCGGGGCGGGCCTCGCGGCATCAGGCCGCACGCGCCGTGCGCATCGACATGCACTGTGATCGCGACCGTATGCGAGATCAGTTTGTCCGACAATCAGTTTATGCGCTCCGACCTGCAGAAGTGACCTCATAGTTACCTTCGGGCTGGCAACCCCGCTCCCGCTGTGCGACTATCTATGCGGCTCCCGGTGCGACAGCGCCGCGGTGCGCCCTGCACGGGCGCGGACCGACGGGTGCCGCCCCCTCCCCGGAGCAGGTGCACGGCACCGCCCGGGTCGACGTGGGACGGCCGGCGTCGCGGGGGTCGAACGCCGGTCGGCCCGACGCAGGGGCGCCACGAGCCCTGTGCGCACTCGCGCGCCTCGCGGAGACCGGATGCACGTGAAGAACGGTTTGTCCGCGACGAAAGGAAGTCCAGTGCCGCCCGCAGGCGAGATCGCACAGCTCGGAATCATCGGAGTGATCCTGCTCCTGCTCCTGTTCTACGGGGGCACGATGTGGATGTCGGTCGCGATCTCCCGCAAGAAGGAGAACGCCGACGACTACATGACCGCCGGCAACAACATCGGATTCGGCGTCTCCGCCGCCTCGATGACGGCGACCTGGATCTGGGCGTCCTCGATGTACGCCTCGGTGACCGCGGGCTACACCTACGGCGTCTCCGGCCCCATCCACTACGGCCTCTGGGGCGCGCTGATGATCCTGTTCATCTACCCCTTCGGCAAGCGGATCCGCGCCGTCGCACCCCGCGCCCACACCCTCGCCGAGGTGATGTACGCCCGCCACGGACGCTCCTCGCAGCTGATGCTGGCCGGCTCCAACGTGCTCGGCTCGGTCATCTCGCTGACCTCGAACTTCATCGCCGGCGGCGCGATCATCGCGATGCTGTCGCCGCTGACCTTCGGCCACGGCATCCTCATCATCGCCGCCGGGGTGCTGCTGTACACCCTGTGGTCCGGGTTCCGCGCCTCCGTGCTGACCGACTTCGCGCAGGTCATGGCGATGCTGGGCGCCGCGGTCATCATCATCCCCGCGGTCTTCTTCCTGGCCGGCGGGCCCTCGATGTTCACCGAGGGCGTCGCCAACGGCAACGTCACCCCGCAGCAGGAGAGCTTCTTCTCCTCCGACGCGTTCATGAACCAGGGCGCCCCCTACATCGCCGCCGTGCTCGCCTACGCGATCGGCAACCAGACCATCGCCCAGCGCCTCTTCGCCGTGCGCGAGGACCTCATCAAGCCCACCTTCGTCACCGCCACCGTCGGCTACGGCGGCACGGTGATCGGGATCGGCATGCTCGGCGTGATGGCGCTGTACCTGGGCATCGAGCCCATGGGCGGCGACGTCAACAACCTCATGCCGCAGATGGTCGGCGCCTACCTGCCGGTGGCCCTGGTGGCGCTGGCGTTCGTCATGATCATCGGTTCGCTGTCCTCCACCGCGGACTCCGACCTCGCAGCGCTGAGCTCGATCGTGATGACCGACATCTACGGACAGTCCGTCGGCCGAAAGAACGTGAACCCCAAGCTGATGATCCTCATCGGCCGCCTGACGATGATCGTGGCGACCGGCCTGGCGCTGTACTTCGCCACCGCACGGTTCAACATCCTGGACCTGCTGGTCTTCGTCGGCGCGCTGTGGGGCTGCCTGGTCTTCCCGGTCATCGCCTCCTTCTACTGGAAGAAGGTCACCAACAAGGCGTTCACGATCTCCGTGCTCGCCGCGCTCGTGGTGTTCCTGCCGGTGCGCTTCCAGCTGATCCCGCTGACCGGTGCCTGGGCGCTGTTCGTCGAGCTGCTGGCCGTCGTCGGCGTCGGCGTGGTGCTGGGCATCATGGCGTTCGGCTTCTTCGGCCTGCGCCCGGCGGTCATCGTCGGCGCCGTCGCCACCCTCGCCGTGCTGCCCTTCGGCTTCGGCTACCTGCGCGACTTCGAGACCCTCACCGGATCGCTGGTCGCGTACTCCGTCTCGTTCCTGGTCTGCTACCTGCTGAGCGTCCGCTCCTCGCAGTCGTTCGACTTCGCCGTGATCAAGAAGATCACCGGCGACTTCGACGAGGAGACCCCCACGGCCGACGAGGACGCCGCAGCCGAGCCGCCCACCTCGGCCGGGGACGACGAGGACCGCGAGCGGGTCGGCGCCGACAGCTGACCGGACGACAGACGACCCCCTGAACCCACTCCCGGGAGGAGAACACCCATGACCGCTCTGCTGACCGCCTACGTGCTGATGTGGCCGGTGATCGTGGCCGGCATCCTGTTCACGATCGCCGGCGGCTTCGCCAGGGACGTGAAGAAGGCCCGCGACGAGGGCCGCCCGATCATCTGACCGGAGCCGAGCCGAGAGCCGGGGCGCGCCGCACCCCGGCTCTCGGCGGCCGGCCCGGTCAGCCGGGCCCGCGGTCGGTCGGTCCCGGTCGGCCGGACTCGGCGGGCCGGACCCGGCGGGCCGGACGAAGACGTTTGCCCCCTGGAGGACTCATGCGAGCGCTCGCATGAGTTCTCCAGGGGGCAAAACCTGTGGCGGGCACGCCCGGTGGCGAGGCCCGGCCCCGCGCCCCCGGCCCGGCGGCTCAGGGCACGATCCACCCGGCGGCACGGAACAGCTCGTACCACTCGGCCCGCGTCAGCGGCACCTCGGAGCCGGCCCCCGCATCGGTGACCCGCTGCGGGGTGGTGGTGCCGAGCACCACCTGCATCTGCGCGGGATGGCGGGTGA
>CAZHSL010000380.1:0-3163 GCA_964535185.1 uncultured Corynebacterium sp. | reverse complement strand
GGAGATCGCCACCGTCGTCGAGGGCAAGGACGAGGTGGCCCGCATCGCGGTGCTGGTGCTGCTGGCCGGCGGGCACCTGCTCATCGAGGACATCCCCGGCGTGGGCAAGACGATGCTCGCCAAGTCGCTGGCCGCCTCGCTCGGCGCCGAGCGGCACCGCATCCAGTTCACCCCCGACCTGCTGCCCGGCGATGTCACCGGCGCGAGCGTGTTCAACCAGGCCACCAGCGAGTTCGAGTTCCGCCCCGGCGCGGTGTTCACCCAGATCCTGCTGGCCGACGAGATCAACCGCGCCTCCCCGAAGACCCAGTCCGCGCTGCTCGAGGCGATGGAGGAGCGGCAGGTCAGCGTCGACGGCACCACCTACGACCTCGCGGAGCCGTTCATGGTCGTCGCGACCGCGAACCCCGTCGAGATGGAGGGCACCTACCGCCTGCCCGAGGCGCAGCGCGACCGCTTCCTGGCCCAGACCACGATGGGCTATCCGGTGCCGGGCGCCGAGGCGCGGATGCTCGCCGCCCAGACCGGGCCCGTGCCCGAGGGCGACCGCGACGTGATCGACGCCGTCGTGACCCGCACCAGCCCCGAGCGGATCGCCGCCCACACCGCCCTGGTGCGCAGCGTCCACGCCTCCCCGATGATCCTCGACTACGTGGTGCGCCTGGCCGCGGCCACCCGCTCCCATCCGCAGGTCACGCTCGGCGCCTCCCCGCGCGCCGCCGTGCACCTGGTGCGCGCCGCGAAGGCGAACGCCGCGCTCGCCGGGCGCACCTTCGTCACCCCGCAGGACATCGCCGACGTGATCATGCCGGTGTGGCGGCACCGCATGCACCTGACCCCGCAGGCGCTCTCCCGCGGAGCGACGGCGGAGGAGCTCGTCGACCAGGTGCTGCGCGGCACCTCGCAGGCATGACCCCGCGCCCGGGGACGATCCTGCGCCCCACCGGGCGCGGGATCGTGGTGCTCGGGCTGTGCCTGGTGATGTGGCTGCTGGGGGACCTGGCGCGCGTCACCCCCGCTCGGCAGCTGGCCGCCGCCCTGCTGATCATGCTGGTCATCGGTGCGGCCGGGATCGTGGTGAGCAGCGTCGGGCTGCGGGCGCGCAGATACCTGGTCGACGACGCGGTGCCCGTCGGCTCCAGCGCCCGGGTGATGCTCGAGCTCACCGGCAGCGCCTGGCTCACCGTGGTGCCGCTGGGGCGCGGGATCGTGCGCGAGCATCTGCCCGAGCCGCTCGGCGGCCAGGGCGATCTGCCGCTGGATGTGCGGATGCCGCACGTGCTGCACGTCGGCCGACGGGGCGGTCACGAGCTCGGCCCCTACTCGATCATGGTGCGGGACCTGCTGGGCCTGTTCCATCTGCGCCGCACCGTGGACGACGGCCTGCGCCTGACCGGTCTGCCGGTGATCGGGGTGATGGGGCCGGCCGCCGAGCGCGCCGCCGGCATCCTCCGCGAGGGTGCCCGCAGCGCCGCCCCCGCGCCAGGCGTCGGCGAGATCGGCCCCATCGCCCGCCCCTACGCCAGCGGTGACGACATCCGCCGCATCAACTGGCGCGCCAGCGCCCGCACCGGCCAGCTGATGACCCGTGAGGAGGAACCCGCCTCCGGCCAGAGCGCCGTGATCGTGCTGGACACCCGCCGGCGCGAGACGCCCTCCGTCGAGGTCGAGGACGCCCTGGTCTCGCACGCCGCGACGGTGCTCGACGCCCTGGGCCGCAGCGGCTGGGAGGTGCGGATCCTCGACGCCTCCGGGGACGAGATCACCCGCACCGGCCGCCGGCGCGGCATCGCCGGCGACTCCCCGCTGGGGCGCGAGGCGGACGCCGTCGAGCAGCGCGCCTCGCTGCTCGCCCTCGCCGATGTCGACTTCGACGACGACGCCTGGGGCGGGATCGGCCGGGACCACGCCGCCGGGCACACCGCCCTCGCGATCGCGCTCGGCGTCGACGACGGCGACCCCTTCTCCGGTCTCGAGCTGGACCGCTTCGCCGGCCGCGCCTTCCGCCGCACCGCGATCGCGCTGCGGCCCGCCCTGGAGGGCACCGACGCCGCGGGGACGCGGAGCACCCCGCGCCCGGCACGCCGCATCGGCCCGGCCGACGGGGAGGACTTCGGCCACGCCCACGAGCAGCACGCCCGGGAGCTGGCCGCCGTGCGCGACCGCCACGCGCCCACCCGCTCCCGGCTGGGCGCCTGGACCCTCGTGCGCGGCACCGCCGCGGACACCCTCACCGACCTGCTGGCCTCCGGTGCGGAGCAGAGCGGATGAGCCCGCTCGTCGGCCGTCCCGCGCTCGAGGGCGCCCACCTCACCGGTCGGGCGCTGCTGCTGCTGGTCGCCATGGTGCTCGCCTCGGCGCCGGTCTCCCAGCTGCTGGCGGGCTCCTCCTGGCTGATGCTCACCCTGGTCGCCGCGGCGCCGGTGATCTGCGGGGGCGTGGTGCTGCGCACCGTGATGCCCCGCCAGATGCTGGTGCCGCTCGCCCAGGTCGGCGTGCTGCTGGTGCTGCTGCTCGCGGTCGAGACGGTGCTGGGGCTGGTCAGCTGGCAGGGCGGGCCGCTCGGCGTGATCGGCGAGCAGGCGCAGATCGTCATCCGCGGCGTGAACGAGCTGGCCTCGGGGGTGCCGCCGCTCGAGCTCGGGGCCCCCGGCACCGTCGTCCTGGTGACGCTGATCGGGCTCATGACCCTCCTGCTGGACCTGATGTTCCTGGACCTCGGCTGGCACACGCCCACCGGCCTGATCGTGATGAGCGCAGTGCTGATTCCGGCCCTGCAGCACCCGGCCGGCGGCGCCTGGTGGCAGATCGCCGCACCCGTGCTCGGCGGTGCGATGATCCTGGCCACCCGCACCGTCCACGCGGACCCGCGCTACCTGCGCGGCGACCGTCGGCCGCAGGCGGGACCTCCCGCGCGCCACGGCCGCACCATCGCCGCCGCCGCGCTCTGCGTGGCGCTGGTCGCGGCGCTGAGCCCGCTGCTGGGCCCCGCCCTGCCGCAGCTGGCCCCGGCCCGCCTCGCCCTGAACATCGACCTGCTCGAGCGATGGCAGGACCCCTCCGCACCGGCCCTCGGCCCGGTGATGATCGACGACGACGTCTCCGTGCGCCGCTCCCTCCTCCAGCAGGACGACACCGAGGTGCTGCGCTACACCACCACCGC
>CAZHSL010000379.1:0-3174 GCA_964535185.1 uncultured Corynebacterium sp. | reverse complement strand
TCCGCCCCGCCCCGCTGCGTGAGGTAGTCGTGCGCGATCGCGACGGGGACCCTGCCCGTGCGCCGCCTGACCATTCCCGCTCCCTTCCCGTCCCCGCCCACAACGTATCCCAGGGTAGGCAGCCGCCGGCAGACGCCCTTTACGGCCCTCGCGCCCCGTGGTAAAGATGATTTCGACGAACCGGGCCGCCCGGTCCGGCGCACCCTGCAGGAGGAAGCATGGAACTGGTCCCCGGCAACACCCTCATCACCGCGACCCCGCAGGAGGGCCGCGAGCTGGCGATCGCGATGGCGCGCAAGACGATCGGCGCGATCCAGCCGGACGCCGACGTGCGCAAGAAGCTGCGCCCGGACTACGCCAACAACGCCGACTCGCTCACGCACGCGGGGCACGTGGTGGCGATCGAGTTCGCGACGATCGCCGCGGCGAACGACTACTGGCGCGACCGCACCTGAGCGCGGCACCACGACGGCCGCCTAGCCTGGTCGGATGACGAAGGAGCACGACCCGGCACGGCGCAGGCTGCTCGTCGTGCACCACACGCCGTCGCCCGGCATGCAGGCGATGCTCGAGGCGGCGCTGGCCGGCGCCCGTGACGAGGAGATCGAGGGCGTCGACGTCGTGGTGCGCCCGGCGCTGGTCGCGGGGCCGGTCGACGTGCTGGGGGCCGACGCCTACCTGCTGGGGACGCCGGCCAACATCGGCTACCTGTCGGGGGCGATGAAGCACTTCTTCGACCAGGTCTACTACCCGTGCCTCGACGCGACGCGGGGCCGGCCCTACGCGGCCTACGTCCACGGCAACGAGGGGCTCGAGGGGGCGGTGCGCGCGATGAGGGGCATCACCTCGGCGCTCGGCTGGGAGCCGGTGGCGCCGGTGCTCGAGGTGATGGGCGCGCCCGACGCGGAGGCGCTGGCCGCGTGCACGGAGCTGGGCGCGGTGCTCGCGGCGACGGTGATGCCGGAGGACTGACTCGGGCCGCAGATGGGCGAGACACCTCGGGACCGAGCTCGTCTGACGCGGCGTCCGGTGGCGGACGTCGACGGGGTGACGTCGCTACAGTGCCTGCATGGGTGAGGCAGGCCGCGGGGACCGGCCGGAGGGCGAGTTCGACCACTTCCTGCTGACCCGCTTCAGCGCCGTCCTGTCCCCCGGTGCCCCGCCCGCGGACGAGGACTGGCTCTACTACCGGCTCGGGTTCTTCCTGGACGCGTGCCTGCCGTCGGTGCTCTCCCAGCGGGGGGCGCAGCCGTTCGGGTGGCTGGTGCTGCTCGACGACCGCTGCCCGGACGGATTCCGCGAGCAGGTGGAGGAGCTGGCGGAGGGGGCGTTCACGCCGTTGTGGAGCTCAGAGCCGTTCCGGCGGGACAGCTTCGCCGGCCCGGTCGCCGACCGGAGCGGGGCTCCATACCTGATCACCACGCGGATCGACAGCGACGACGCGATGGCGGTGGACCTGATGGCGGCCGTGCAGGGGCAGTTCGAGCGGCAGGAGCTGATGTTCGTCAACTTCCCGCGCGGGGTGCAGATCGACCGGTCGGGCGCGGTCTACCGCAGCGACGTGCTGTCCAGCCCGTTCCTGTCGCTGGTCGAGCGGCGGGGGGACGGGCCGCCGCGGACGGTCTACGCCGCCAAACACGCGCGCGCCCGCGGGCTGGCGCCGGTGCGCGAGGTGCGGGCGCCGGTGATGTGGGCGCAGGTGCTGCACGGCACCAACCTGTCCAACATCGTCAACGGGGTGCGGGTGCACCCGCGCGTGGTGGGCGAGCGGTTCCGCTTCGACCTCGGGTATGACGCTCGCCCCGGTCGCGGGGAGCTCCTCCACGGGCAGGTGGCCCAGCTCGGGCGGCTGGCACGACTGTGGGCCGCGCACCCCGGTGAGCTCACCAAGTGGGCGGAGGCGACCGCGTGGACGCTGCGCGGCACGCACCAGCGGCCGCAGGCGGAGGGCGCGCCCACGCTGAGCGACCGCGCGCAGCGGTGGGAGCGGGAGGCACGGCTCCGGCTGCGGCAGGCCAGGTGGGACCTCACGGCGAGCGCCAACCGGCTGCTCCCCGGGCGCGAGGGGGTCGTCTCCGGGGACGTGGAGGAGGTGCTGGCCCGCGACAAGGTGGTCGTGCTGGCGGAGTGGTCACGCGGGCGCCGGCTGCGGCCGGACGCGCTCCGTGCGGCCGCGGCGTACGCCGCGGCGGGGCTCGGCGTCCTCGTCGTCGCGGCGCGGGACCCGTGGGTGCCGCTGCGACCAGCCCCTGTCCCGGGCGGCGTGGCCGTGGCGAGGCGGCCCAACACGGCATACGACTTCGGCTCGTGGGCCTGGGCGCTCAGCACCTGGCCGCAGCTGGTGGACAGGGACCTGGTCGTGCTGACCAACGACTCGCTAGTCGGGCCGCTCGGGCCGCTCGACGAGCTGCTCCGGCGGATGCGGGTGTCCACGGCGGACGTGTGGGGCCCGACGATGACGCTCGTCCCGTCCGTGCACCTGCACAGCTTCATGCTCGTCTTCCGGGGCGGGGTCCTGACCCACCCGGAGCTCGTCGACTTCTTCGCGGGGGTGCGCCCGCTCGGGTCGAAGCGGGCGGTCGTCGACGCCTACGAGATCGGGATGGCCCGCGTCCTCGACCGCGCCGGGCTCCGCTGGGAGCCGGGGTGGTCCCAGGAGTCGCTCGGCCTGCCTGCGCACGCGGTGGTGCCGTTCGCCGGCTGGAAGGCGCTGCTCGACGCCGGCTTTCCCTTCGTCAAACGGGTGCTGCTGACCGGACCGCAGTTCGCCGACCAGCGGGCCGCGGTCGAGGCCGCGCTGGAGGCCGCCGGGCTCACAGCTCGGCGAACACCTTCCCGGGATTGAGGATCCCCAGCGGGTCGAGGGCGGCCTTGACCGCGCGGTGCACCTGCCTGCTGCCCTCGTCGAGCTCGCGCGCCAGCCAGCCGCGCTTGAGGAAACCCACGCCGTGCTCGCCGGTGATCGTGCCGCCCAGGTCCAGCCCGAGGGCCATGATCTCCTCGAAGACGGCGTCGGCGCGGGCCACGTCGGCCGGGTCGCCGGCGTCGAAGAACACCGACGGGTGGACCTTGCCGTCGCCGGCGTGCGCGACGACGGCGACGGTGAGCCCGGAGCGGGAGCGGATCTCCTCGAGCCGCTCGAAGAAGGCCGGCAGCTGCGCCCGCGGCACGCAG
>CAZHSL010000378.1:0-3211 GCA_964535185.1 uncultured Corynebacterium sp. | reverse complement strand
CCGATCGCCATGTTCGGGATCCCCAGCGCCGAGGACTGCCAGGTCATCATCACGTTGCCGCAGGAGATGAAGGGGTTCACGTCGCAGGCCAGGCTCTCGCCCGGGTTCGAGAGCAGGAACTCCTTGCCGACCTGCAGCTCGAGCGAGGCGATCCAGCCGATCAGCGCACCGATGAGCAGCACCAGGCCGGTCACGCGCTGCCCGGCCCGGGGCGTCGAGGAGCGCTCGGCGGCCAGTTCGGCGTCGATCTCGGCCAGCAGCGCCGCCTCGTCGCCGGCGTCGGTGCCTGCGGGGTCGGTGTCCGCGGGGTCCGTGCTCGGATTCTCGTTCATGCGGTGACCGTGCTCTTCCATGCGGGGTGGCGGATCGTCGGCTGAGGAGTCAGACGACGGGGTGCTCGCGGAACCAGTCCGAGAGCAGCTCGTTGCCCTCGTCCATGCTCACGCGGGGCGTCCACCGGAGCCGCTCGCGGGTGCGGCGCTGGTCGAACCAGTGCGCGGTGGACATCTGCTCGGCGAGGAACTCCGTCATCGGCGGCTCGTCGTGGCCGGGGCGCTTCTCCCAGATCCGCTCGATCACGCGCCCTGCGAGACGAGCCGCGGAACCGGGGATGCGGACGGTCGGGGCCGGCACGCCGGCGGCCTCGCACCAGCCGGCGAACACGTCGCGGACCGTGCGGGGCTCGCCGTTGGAGATCACGAAGCTCTCGCCGTGCACGTCCTCGATCCGGTCGAGGGCGGCGACGATCGCGTCGGCGGCGTTGGTGACGTAGGTGGTGTCGATCAGCGCCATGCCGTGGTCCAGCAGCGGGAGCCGCCCGCGACGGGCACGGTCGACGATGCGGCCCACCAGCTGCGTGTCCCCGGGCCCCCACACGACGTGGGGCCGGACCGACGTGACCCGGAGGCCGTCCTCGCCGTCGGCCCCCATCGCCAGCAGCTCGGCCGCGGCCTTCGTGCGGGCGTACGGGCCGCGCGCCTTCGAGGGGTCCGCGGCGGTGGCGTCAGCGCCCACGATCGCGCGGCCCAGATGGGCGACCGACGGGGAGGAGACGTTCACCAGCGCGCCCCCGCCCTGGGCGCGCAGCGCGTCGACCACGTGCCGGGTGCCCTCGATGTTGATCGCCCGGTACTCGTGCTCGGGGCCGGAGATCGACACCTTCGCGGCGAGGTGGACCACCGCGTCGGCACCGCGGACGGCACGGCGCACGTCAGCGGACTCGGTGAGGGAGCCGGTGACGTCCTGGACGCCGTCGATCCCCGCCGGGCGCCGCTGGAAGGCGCGCACCGTGGCCCCGCGGTCCCGCAGCGCGGTCGCGACCGCTCCGCCGAGCATTCCGGAGGCGCCGGTGACCAGGATCGTCGGCGCGCTCACAGGGGGTCCGCTCTCTCGCCCGCGAGGGTCTGCGCGGACCAGCGCGACAGCGCGGCCCGGTCGATCTTCGAGTTGTGGCGGATGTCCGTCGGCAGCGCGCTGGTGGTGAACACCGCGACCACCTCGGCGCCGCAGCGGTCCCGCACGGCGCGGCGCACGGCCTCCTGCAGGGAGGGTGCGGCGGGCCGCGGGCGGCCCGCCTTCCCGGGGCGGTAGCCGTCCTCGGTCTCGAGGATCACCACGACCTGCTGGGTGCCGCGGGGGCCGACCACGGCGGCGCCGGCGCGGCGCACCGTGGGGACGGACTCGGCGGCGTCCTCGACCTGGACCGGGGTGAGCAGACCGGACGGGGTGGCGAGCACGTGGGCCGCACGGCCCTCGACCCACAGCCGGCCGTCCCGGTCGAGGTGGCCGACGTCGCCGGTGGCGTGCCAGCCCTCGAAGCGCATCGAGGTGCGGGTGGTGCCCCACAGCATCAGGTAGCGGTCGCGCACGTGCGGGGCGCGCACCAGGATCTCGCCGATCGTCCCGGCGTCCTGCGTGATCTCGCCGGTGGTGCTGCCCAGCTCGTCCATCACGGCGATCGCGATCTCGACCCGGGGCACCGGACGGCCGACGCACACGCCGGAGCCCTCGCCCGCCGCCTCGATGCCGTCGAGATCGATCGCGGCCACCGCGAGGCACTCGGTCATGCCGTACGGGGTCAGCGCCCGCGCCTGCGGCATCAGTGTGCGCAGCTCCCGCAGCAGGTGCGCGGGGATCGGCGCGCCGGCGGAGAAGAAGCTCGCCGCCCGCGCCATGGCGGCGCGGCCGTCCTCGTCGAGCTGGTCGGCGGTGTCGATGATGTTGCGCAGCGCCGCCGGGGCGGTGAACACGGCCGGGCGGCCGAGGGCGGCGATCGCCGCCGCCAGCGCCGGGGCGGTGAGGTCGCCGGGGCGCATGATGTCCATGTCCGGCACCACGGTCGGCGCGCCGAGGGCGGGGCCGAGCAGGGCGAAGGTCGCGAAACCGGCGACCAGTCCGCGCTCGGGGGCGAGGTCCAGGGTGTCCCCCACCGCGGCGAACATCGCCCCGAGCTGCCGATGGGTGAGCACCGCACCCTTGGCGGGGCCGGTGGAGCCGGAGGTGAACAGGATCGCGGCATCCGCATCGGGGTCGGGCCAGGACGCGTCCAGCGGTGCGCCGAGCTCCCCCATGAGCGCTCCCGAGCGGGCGAGCTCCGCGATCGACGTCTCCACGCCGAGGGCGGCGCGGTCCACGGTGGGCAGCTGCTCGACGGAGAGGCGGCGGCCGGGCCAGCCCATCGCCCGCGCGCCGACCAGGGCGCGCTTGATGCCGATGAACCAGTCCGGGTGGGAGCCGATCACCGCGCGGGTCAGTCCCTGGAGTCCGAGCCCGGCATCGGCGACCACTGCGACGGCACCGATCCGGAAGCAGGCGTACAGCACCCCGGTGAGGTCGGCGCCGGGGGTGATCAGCAGGCTGACGCGGTCCCCGGGCCTCACCCCGTGGGCGAGCAGGCCCGCGGCGATGTCGTCGATGCGACGGTTCAGCAGGGACCAGGAGATCTCACGCGTCTCGCCGTCCTCGCCGCCCAGCTCGACCACGGCGGGGCTGTGGGCATGGCGGGGGTCGTTCGCGAGCTCGGCGATCGCGGCGCCGATGTGCCGCTGCGGGGCCTGCTCGGCGTGGTCGGAGACGGGCCGCCACGCGGGAGCGGCGGTGCGGGGATGCTCCGCGGTGCCGAAGGTGTGCTCGAGCCAGTCGGCGACCAGGGAGGCGACGTCGGCGTCCTCCCACACCAGGTGGGAGGCCGTCTCGAAGCGGTGCACGTCCG
>CAZHSL010000377.1:0-3225 GCA_964535185.1 uncultured Corynebacterium sp. | reverse complement strand
GCACCGATCACGGAGGCCATGTTGTAGCTGACGGCGCTGCCGGTGTAGCGCACATCGGCGCGGAACATCTCCGGCAGGTAGGCCGCCATCGGCCCGAAGGTGAGGCCCATCAGCGTGAAGCCGAGGATCAGGGTCGCCATCGCCCCGACGGTCCCGGCCTGCACCAGCGGTTCGATGAGCAGGCCGAAGACGCCGATCCCGGCGGTGACCGCGAGCAGCAGCCTGCGGCGCCCCAGACGGTCGGCGAGCGGCCCGGAGACCAGGGTGAAGATCCCGAAGAACACCACCCCGATGATCAGCATGGTGAGGAACTGGGGGCGTTCGAAGCCGAGGCCGGGCACGAAGCCGGCGGCGTCGAAGGACGCGCCGGCGGCCTCCGCCTCGGCCCGGGCGGTCGCCTCGTCCCCCGCGGTGGTGCCGACCACCATGAGGAACGCCGTCATCAGGTAGAACAGCACGTAGGTGGCGACCATCGCGACCGTGGCGAGGATCAGCGGCTTCCAGGCGGTGCGGAACACGCGGGCGATCGGCACCGAGGCCACGCGCTGCTCGTCGATGACCTTCTGGAAGGCGGGGCTCTCCATGAGCTTCAGCCGCACCCAGAGTCCCACCACCACCAGCACGGAGCTGAGCAGGAAGGGCACGCGCCAGCCCCAGGACAGGAACTGCGCCTCGCTCAGCTGCACGCTGAGCGCCACGAACAGCAGGTTCGACAGGATGAAGCCGATCGGGGCGCCGAGCTGCGGGAAGGTGCCGTACAGGGCGCGCTTCCCGGGCGGGGCGTTCTCCGTCGCCAGCAGCGCCGCTCCCGACCACTCCCCGCCCAGGCCGATGCCCTGGCAGAAGCGCAGCAGCACGAGGATCGTCGGGGCCAGCACGGTGAAGCCGGGGGTGGCGGCGGTGGGCAGCACGCCGATGAGGAAGGTCGCGATGCCCATCACGAGCAGGCTCGCCACCAGGGTGGTCTTACGGCCGACGCGGTCGCCGAAATGCCCGAAGATCAGCGAGCCCAGCGGACGCGCCACGAAGGCGACGCCGAACACGGCGAAGGAGCTCAGCAGCTGGTTGGCCGGGGTCTGCGTGGGGAAGAACAGAGCGGGGAAGACGAGCGAGGCCGCCGTGGCATAGGCGTAGAAGTCGAAGAACTCGATCGTCGTGCCCACCATCGAGGCGGTGATGACGCGGCCGCGGGTGTTCGCGGGTGCGGCGGAGGGCGCCGTGGGAGGCGGGGACTGTGCGGGTGCGGTGCTCACGGTGAGCGAGGCTAGCCCTCGGGGTCCGCGATGCGGACGCGCTCCTCACATCATGAGACAGCGTTCGGGGCCGCGAGCAGGTCGGCGACGGCGTCCTCGAACCGAGGGTGCCGGAAGCGGAAGCCCGCCTCCTCCAGGACGCGGGAGGTGGCATGGCGGCCCGTCAGCCCCAGATCCGGATCCGTGCGCAGCAGCACCGCGCCCAGACGCAGCAGCGGAGCGGGCGTGGGCAGCCCCAGGCGTCGGCCGACCGTGCGGCGCAGGATCCGCATCATCTCTGCGTTGCGCACGGGGTGGGGCGCGGAGGCGACCACGATCCCCTCCGGCAGGGAGGGCTCCTCGAGGCCCAGTGCCGACAGGACGATCCGCACCCAGTCCTCGACGTGGATCCAGCTGACCCATTGGCGCCCGCCGGCCACCGGCCCGCCGAGGCCCAGCCGGGCCAGCAGCAGCAGCCGGTCCATCGCCGGCGTGCCCGCCTCGAGCACCACGCCGGTGCGCAGGGTGAGGGTGTGCTCGGCGCGGGCGCCGTCCAGGGACCGCTCCCAACGCTCGGCGACCCCGGTCATCTGGGGCAGCCCCACGGGGATCGGGCTCGTCTCCTCCAGCCGCTCCTCGCCCGCGTCCGACCAGATCGCCGTGGTCGAGGCCTGCACCCAGCGGCGCAGCGGCCGCTCCAGGGCGTGGGAGGCCTGCACGAGGGCGGTGGTCGCCTCGACCCGGGAGCGGGTGAGGTCGGCGATGTTCGCCGGGGTGGGGCGGGCGTCGACCAGCCTCCCGGCGAGGTTCACCAGGCGCACGTCGTCCCCGACGAGCTCGGCGGTCCAGGGGCCCTGGGTGCGGCCGTCCCAGCGCACGTCGCGGATCCGGCCGAGGTCCCGGCCGGGGCGGGGCGAGCGGGTGAGCACCACGACCTCGTGCTCGGTCCCGGCGAGCGCCGCGGTGAGGGCGCGTCCGAGGGTCCCCGACCCGCCGGCGATGACGATCCTGCTCATCGCTCCTCCGGCTCCCGGTTCGCGCCGATCTCCCCGAGCAGCGCCTTCGCGTAGGAGGCATGCACGGACTCCACGTCGGAGGGGTGGTACATCCCGGCGCGCACGTCGCGGGAGAGCCGTTCGAGCTCGCTGCGGCGGAAGTACTGGGACCCGCCGCTGGCCCGCAGCACCTGGTCGACGGCGCCGATCGCCGCCTCCGTGGCCCGGGACTTCACGCCCGAGAAGTGCAGGAACCAGCGCGCACCGTGGTCGACGGTCCCGGCACCGCCCTCCCCGGTGCCGAGGGCGTCGAGGTCGGCCGTGACCTTCTCGATCTGCAGCACGGCGCCGTCCAGGCCGATCGCCGCCTCCGCGAGGCGCCGGCGGATGTCGGGGTCGTCGGCGTGGACGATGCCCTTGGTGACGTTGCGGCGGGTGGCGGCGATCCCTGTGCCGACGGCGACGGCGCGCTCGGCGATGCCGGTGTAGACCGAGGCGATCAGCAGCTCGAAGGCGCCGAAGACGCCCATCACGAACGGGTCGGGGTTCGGGCCGACGGGCGTGTGCGTCAGCACCCGGTCGCCGGGGATCGCCGCTGCGTGCAGGCGTGTGGTGCGGGACTGGGAGGGGCGCATCCCGTGGGTGTCCCAGTCGTCGAGGGTCTCGACCTCCGCGGTGCGCGCGATGGTGCCGAAGACCAGGCGCGGATCGGTCCCGGGCGCCTCGGCGAGGCGGCCGTGCACCACCAGGCGGTCCCAGACCGGGGCGAGCGAGGTGAAGATCTTGGTGCCGGTGAGGCGGTAGCCGCCGCCCTCCTGCGGCTCGGCGCGGGTGGAGGAGTCGAAGAGCATCGCGTCGTTGCCCGGCTCGGAGATCCCGAAGGCGAACAGCGTCCCTGCGGCGGCGTCCTCGAGGATCGTGCGCACCTCGGGGACGCCGAGCCGGTGGGCGTGCAGCGCGGCCCCGGTGACGACCAGGTGCATGTTCATCGACAGCGC
>CAZHSL010000376.1:0-3228 GCA_964535185.1 uncultured Corynebacterium sp. | reverse complement strand
CCCACTACGCCGACCACATCATCGCCATGAAGAACGGCGGCGTGGTCGAGGCCGGCCCGGTCGACGAGATCATGAACGGCGAGATCCTCACCCGGGTGTTCGACACCCCGGTCCAGGTCATCGACGGGCCGACGGGACCGCTCGCGGTCTACTACTGAGCCCCGGGGCCGGCGCGAGCGCGCGCCCCGGCCCCGCCGGGCCTCAGGCGGTCTTGGTCGCCGGGTCCGCGCCGCCGCGGCCGTCGGGGCGGTCCAGGGCGTCGATCGCCGCGACCTCCTCGGGCGTGAGCGTCACGTCGACGGAGGTGAGGTTCTCCACGATCCGCGAGGGCGTGACCGACTTCGGGATGGTGACGATGCCGTGGGCCAGATGCCAGGCCAGCACCACCTGGGCGGGGCTCGCGTTGTGGGCCTCGGCGACGGAGGTGACCGCGGGGTTCTCGAGCAGATCGGACTTGCCCTGGCCCAGCGGGCCCCAGGCCTCGGTGAGGATCCCGTGGCGCTCGTGGACCTCGCGCAGCTCCCGCTGCTGGAAGTAGGGGTGCAGCTCGATCTGGTGGATCGCGGGGGCCGTACCGGTGGCCTCGATGATCTCCTCGAGCTGGGCCCTGGGGTAGTTGGAGACGCCGATGCTCCGGACCAGGCCGCGCTCCTGCAGAGCGATCAGGGCCTTCCACGCCTCGACGTACTGTCCCTGCTCCGGGACGGCCCAGTGCACGAGGTACAGGTCCACGTAGTCCAGGCCGAGGCGCTCCAGGGAGGCCTCGCAGGCGGCGATCGCGTCGTCGAAGGCGTGGGCGTCGTTCCAGAGCTTGGTGGTGACGAAGAGGTCCTCGCGGTCGATCCCGGAGTCGGCGATCGCGCGGCCCACCCCCTCCTCGTTGCCGTAGATCTTCGCGGTGTCGATGTGGCGGTAGCCGGCCTCGAGGGCCTGCGCGGTGACATCGGCGGCGACCTCGGGGTCGACCTTGAACACGCCGTAGCCGAGCTGGGGGATCGTGCCGCCGTCGCGGAACGACAGGGCGGGGACCGTGGGGGATGCTGCAGACATGGGTGACCTTCCTGAAGGGGCTCCCGCCAGCCTAGAGGACTCGCCGTCGGCCCCTACGATTGCCCCATGAGATCCCGGAGCACAGAGGGCGCACGATGACGCCGTCGCGCGAGGTGCACCTGACGCCGCTGCGCCGCCCGGTGCCGCAGGAGGAGCCCGTCTACGACCACGAGCGCGGGCGCCTCGCACCGGGCCCGCGGTTCGAGCTCTACTCGCTGCTGGACACCTTGTTCATCGCCGCCGGTGTGGTCGTCTCGATCTGGCTGGCCCTGCTGTACCTGGTCGAGGGCTTCTCGCTCACGCCGATCCGGCTGCTGTACCTGCTGGGCTTCTGGGTGCTGCTGACCTACATCACCCTGCCACGCCTGCATCAGCTGATGACGTGGATCTACCTGCCGGACTACTTCTTCGGCCGCACCCGCACCACCGAGGGGGTGCTCTCGGACCCGATCAACCTCGCCGTCGACGGCCCCGAGCGGGACCTGCACGTGGCGATGCGCCGGGCGGGCTGGGTGCTCGCCGAGGAGCGGACCCTCGCCTCCGCCTGGTCGATGATCCGTTCGACGCTGCTGCGCCGCTCCTACCCGGAGGCGCCGGTCTCGCACCTGTACCTGATGGGGCGCCGGCACGACTTCACCTACCAGCAGGAGGTGGGAGGCACCACCACCAAGCGCCATCACGTGCGCTTCTGGCGCATGCCCCCGGACTTCGTGCTGCCCGGCGGGTACCGCGCCGACTGGCTGGCGGCCGGCACCTACGACCGCGCCGTCGGCTTCTCCTTCTTCACCCTGCAGGTCACCCACCGGATCGACGAGAACATCGACGCCGAGCGCGACTTCGTGGTCGACACCCTCCGATACGCCGATCCGGTGATCGACGCCGAGGTGATCCGGGACTTCTCCACCTCGTACCATCACCGCAACGGCCAGGGCGACCGCATCCGCACCGACGGCGACCTGCCGGTGCTGGACGTCTCCGGGGCCGCGGAGCGCTCCGACGGCGCGACCGCGCTGATGCTGCCCCGGCACCGGCCCACCGGCACCTCGGTGATGAAGTCCCGCGCACGAGCCGCGCTGGCGGCCGCCCGGCGCCGCGGCACCGCCCCCTCTCCCGCCGGGGTCGCGGACGAGCTGAGCACGCAGTGGCAGGACACGGTCGACGACGTCCACCAGGTCATCGCGCGCGCCGCCGACCACCACCTGCCGCCGCCCACGGTGATCTTCACCGGGGCGCTCGTGCTGCTGCAGGCCGTCCTGGTGGCGGTGGCCTGGATCGCGCAGCTGGGCGGTGCGGATCCCGCAGGCCTGTTCCCCGAGGCCGAGCTCGTGCTGCCCAGCGAGGACGCGATGCTCGGGGCCGCGGCGCTCGCGGTCGCGCTGCTGCTGCTGCAGATCGGCGTGCTGCGCCGCAGCCGCTGGGCCCGGATCGCCCTGATGGCGCTGTTCACCGGCTATGCCGTGGCCGCGCTCGCGGTCGCCACCTCGACGCCCGGCGATGCCGCGCACTCGCTGCTGGTCGGGGCGGGGGCCTCCGCGCTCGGCGTGATGGCGATCAGCTCCGACGCCTCCCGCCAGTGGGTGCAGACCCTGCGCCTGGACCTCCGCAGCGCGGAGGCCGAGGCGGATGCCGAGCCGTCGGCCGACGGTGCCGAGGGGGACGGCACGGAGCATCGCGCGGCGCTGTGAGCGCAGTCACCGGAAGGTAGAGTGCCTGCACCATCGCACGGCTCCCCGCGCCGGGACCGCTCACCGCTCCCGCCGTCGCGTCCCCGTCCCCTTCCCTGGGAGGATCCCATGAGCGAATCCCCTGACACCGCCCCCGCCCATCCCGCGGGCCCGGAGGCTTCCGGCGACGACCAGCCGGCGCTGAAGAAGGCGATCACGCCCAAGCTGCTGCTGCTGTTCATCGTCGGCGACATCCTGGGCACCGGCGTGTACTCCCTGACCGGCAAGGTCGCCGGTGAGGTGGGCGGAGCCGGCTGGATCCCGATCATCGTCGCCTTCGCGGTGGCGATGGTCTCCGCGCTCTCCTACGTCGAGATGGTCACCAAGTACCCGCAGGCCGCGGGTGCGGCGCTGTACGTGCACAAGGCCTTCGGCATCCACTTCCTCACCTTCATGGTGACCTTCGCGGTGCTCTCCTCGGGCATCACCTCGGCATCGACCAGCGCGATCTTCC
>CAZHSL010000375.1:0-3239 GCA_964535185.1 uncultured Corynebacterium sp. | reverse complement strand
GAACCCTCGACCCGCGGATTAAAAGTCCGATGCTCTACCACTGAGCTACAGGCCCGCGCCCGCCTGTCGGCGAGCCAGACCATCCTAGCGGCGTCGGGCCCGGCAGCAGGACGGGCCGCGCCCGGGCCGGGTCACGGCTCGAGCACGGCCCGTCGGCCGAGGCGGCGCAGGCGGTCAGGCGCTCGCGCCGGCCGCTTCGCGCGCGTCCTGGTAGTCGCAGACGTCCTCGTCCATCCAGACCTCCACGTTCTTGATCTCCGGGAGGTCGGAGGCGAGGAAGATCGGGTCCACGCCCTGGGCGCGCTGGGCGTTGTAGTGCTGCAGCAGCTTCATCGCGGTCGGGGCGAGGATCGCGATGACCACCAGGTTGATCAGGGCGATGAACACCATGGACACCCCGGCGATGGTCCAGGCGAGATCCACCGCGATGACGGAGCCCATGAACACCAGGCCCACCACGGCGGCGCCGAAGGCGATGTGCCAGCCGCGCTTCGAGGTGAGGAAGTGCATGTTCGCCTCGCCGTAGGAGAAGTTGCCCAGCACCGAGGTGAACGCGAGCAGGAACATGATCACCGCCAGCAGCACGGCGGCCCAGCTGCCGAGGGCGCCGGCGAGGGACTCCTGCACCATCACCAGGCCCTCACCGCCCTCGGAGACGTCCGGGAAGGAGACCAGCACGATGAACGCGGTGATCGAGCAGATCAGCAGGGTGTCGAAGTAGACACCGAAGGTCTGCACCAGGCCCTGCTTGACCGGATGGCTCACCGAGGCGGTGGCGGCGACGTTGGGGACCGAGCCCATGCCGGCCTCGTTGGAGAGCATGCCGCGCTGGACGCCGTTGACGATCGCGGCACCGATCCCGCCGCCGATGACGGCCTGCGGGGCGAAGGCCTCGGTGACGATCTGGCCGAGCACGCGGGGCAGCTCGCCGAGGTTCATGCCGACGATGATGATGCCGAGCACCAGGTAGATCAGCGCCATGATCGGCACCATGTTCTGCGCGACGCCCGCGACGCGTCGCATGCCGCCGAAGATGATCGCCGCGGTCAGACCGGCGAGCAGCACACCGAGGGCGATCGGCAGCCAGGGCAGGCCCTCCGGGTCGGTGTACACCGCCACGGCGCCGCTGACGGCGTCGACGATGGTGTTGGCCTGCAGCGAGGTGAAGGCGAAGGCGAAGCAGAAGATGAACAGGACCGCGAAGAAGGCGCCGAAGCCGCGGCTGCCGAGCCCGCGGGCGATGTAGAAGGCCGGCCCGCCCTTGTAGGTGTCAGCGGCACGGGTCTTCCACAGCTGGGCGAGCGTGGACTCGATGAAGCTCGCCGCAGCCGTCAGCAGGCACATCACCCACATCCACAGCACTGCTCCGGGGCCGCCGAGGAAGATCGCCCCGGCCACGCCGGAGACGTTGCCGGTGCCCACCCGCGCGGCGGCGGAGATCGAGAACGCCTGGAAGGCACTGAGCGACTTGGTGCGCTCCCGGCGGTCACGGCCCTTGCCCACCTGCTCGCGCTGCGCCTTCTGGGTGATCGCGCCGAACATCGCGGGGATCATCCGCAGCTGCACCGCGCCGGAGCGGATCGTGAAGTAGAGACCGAGCAGCACGACCACGGGCATCCCGGCCCAGGTCCACAGCCAGCCCTCCGCATTTCCGAGGAACTCGTTCAACGTGTCGAGGGGGTTCATGACCACGACCGTAGCGGGGCCGCTGTGGTCCGGCCCCCGGAACGGGTTCCTCGAGTACATGCTCCTTCCGCGCGCACGAGGGATGTGTCCCGCATCGCGGTCGTGTGGCGCACACCACATCCGCAGTGATCAACCCCGCGGAGGCGCCGCCGGAGAAGGCGCATCACTGCAGGTCGACACGAATGATCAAGGGTTGTCCGACAATCCGGAACTCGGACGCCGAAGAGTCACAGTTGGATCACGACACTCCGAGGAGGCCCCCGTCCCAGCACCCCCGGGGCTCCACATTCGTCGCCGCTCTCGATACCGTGGACGGCGATATGGGCCCGTTGATGACGCACAGCGCAGACCACCCGTCCACCACCGACCAGGCCGCCGGAGAAGGCTCCGACCTGGAATTCCGCCCTCCGAGCATGGAGGAGGGCGCCGCCATGTGGCGGATCGCCCGCGACAGCGGCACGCTCGACCTGAACACCTCGTACGCCTACCTGATCATGGCCCGCGACTTCGCGACCACCTCCCGCCTCGCGGTCTCCGCAGGCGAGCCGGTCGGCTTCGTGCTCGGGTACCGGCGCCCCACGGCGCCGGAGCGGCTGTTCGTCTGGCAGATCGCGGTGGACGAGTCCCAGCGCGGTCGGCGCGTCGCCGCCCGCCTCCTGGACGGCCTGCTGGCCGACCTCCCCGAGGTCACCACGCTGGAGACCACGATCACGGCGGACAACACCGCCTCCCAGCGGCTGTTCGCCTCCTTCGCGCAGCGCCACGGAGCCGAGCACACGATCGAGCCGCTCCTGACCGAAGCCCACTTCCCCGACCCCGGCCACGGCGCCGAGCTGCTGCACACGATCAGCGCACTGCGCGTCGGGAGCTGACCACCCGGACCCATCCACCCGTCGGCGCGGGCGCTTCCGCGCGCCCTCGCGCCGCCACACACCACCGAACCACCACCCAGGGAGATGTCATGACCATGACCACGCAGACCGAGACCGCCGAGAAGCCCGAGCTGACCGACGAGGTCAGCGCCCCGACCGTCGACCCGACCGAGCTGGAGTCGGGCGTCCGCAGCTACTCCCGCGGCTGGCCCGCCGTGTTCACCCACGCCAAGGGCTCCGTGCTGACCTCCGAGGACGGCAAGGAGTACATCGACTTCTTCGCCGGCGCCGGCACCCTGAACTACGGCCACAACCACCCCGAGCTGAAGAAGGTCGTCGTCGACCACTATCTCGAGGACCGCGTCGTGCACGGCCTGGACATGTTCACCGACGTGCGCCGCGAGTTCCTCCAGACCTTCGACGAGAAGATCCTCAAGCCCCGCGGCCTGGACTACAAGGTCGCCTTCCCCGGCCCCGGCGGCACCAACGCCGTCGAGGCGGCGCTGAAGCTGGCCCGCAAGGTCACCGGCCGCGAGTCCGTCGTGAGCTTCACCAACGGCTTCCACGGCATGACGCTCGGCGCCCTGTCCGTCACCGGCAACTCGATGAAGCGCGGCGGCGCCGGCATCCCGCTGGTGCACTCCACGCCGATGCCCTACGACGACTACTTCGACGGCGACG
>CAZHSL010000374.1:0-3247 GCA_964535185.1 uncultured Corynebacterium sp. | reverse complement strand
CCCGATCGACTTCCCGCTGGACCTGACGATCAGCGAGCGCTCGGCGGAGAAGTGAGCGCGTTCAGCCCTCGCACTCCCCAGCGTCCTCCGGGTCCGGCATCCTCTCGTCGAGCACCGTGACCGCGAGCGTCAGGGCTCCCGAGGCGAGCCCCATCCACACGCGCGGCGCACTCACGCCGCGACGCCGCAGCAGGTTCTCGACACCCCGGTCGAGAGCGATGCCCCCGGCGCCGACGCCTGCGACCAGGCCGCCGAAGGCCAGGGAGAGGGCCGCCTCCTGCGCCGTCGGGAGCCGCAGACCGGCTCGCGCGACGGGGCGGGCGGCTCCCTGCCCGGCGGCGTCGACGTCGTCGCGCCGGTACAGGGCACGCAGCATGATCCCCGTCGTCAGCGCGGCGGGCAGGAGCACGTAGCCGCCCCGCACCGCCCTCGGCAGCCGGTGCAGCGGGATCATCCCCAACCCGGCGCTCGCGGCGGTGCCGGCGGCGAGTGGGACGAGGCGGGAGCGCGGTGTCCGGGGCACGGGGTCCTCCTGGGGGCGGCGGCGAGGTGAGGCATCGGATGATGCGGCATCGACGCTACCCAGCGGCATCCCCCGCTGCCCACCGACGATCGGCGCGGGTGCGCCTCATCCTCGCCTCGCCGTCGCGGCGCGGGCGTCGATGCGGGACCATGGGCGGATGCGTCTGTGGTCGCTGCACCCCCGTCACCTCGACCGCCAGGGCCTCACCGGCTGCTGGCGGGAAGCACTGCTGGCGCAGGCGGTGCTCGCCGGGCGCACGAGGGGTTATCGCTCCCATCCGCAGCTGGAGAGGTTCCGGGCGCAGCCTGAGCCGCTCGCCGCCGTCGGGGCCTACCTCGAGGTGCTGGCCGACGAGGCGACGGAGCGCGGGTACCGCTTCGACCGGTCGCGGATCGACGCGGCGCGGACCGTCGGTGCGGGACCGCCGCGCATCCCGGTCACCGACGGGCAGCTCGCCCTCGAGTGGCGGCACCTGCTCGCGAAGCTCGAGCACCGCAGCCCCGACCGCTGGCGGAACGAGCGCGCCCTGGCCGGCCCGGAGCCCCATCCGCTGTTCGCCGTCGTGCCCGGCGATGTCGAGGGGTGGGAGCGGGAGCGCGGCTGAAGCACGGGAGGCGATCGCGGACATGCGGCCCCGGCACCGAAGTCACGACGACGCCGTCGGCTCGCCCTCCACCGGTGCACCGGCCACCCGGAAGCCTTCGACGGCGAGCAGCTCGCGGGCACGGCCGTCGTCTGCCCAGCGCCACCCGTACTGGTCCGGGATGCTCCCCCATCCCCAGAACGGTGCGGGAAGCGGGGGTCGCGCACCGAGCACCTCGAGCGGGTCGATCGACGCGTCGGCGACCACGCAGCAGTGGGTCCAGTCGTCCCCGAGGTCGAAGGTGTACTGGAACACCTCGCCCGATTCCACCGTGCGCGCCACCTTCGCCGTGCCGATGTCCAACGGCTCGGCGAACGGTGCCTCGGGCGAGGCCGCGAGCTCGCCGCCGAGTTCGGGGTCGGTGACGACCCGGCCGTCGGCCACGGTGAACATGGACAGGTGCGCGCGGTCCCAGCGTGCGAAGGCGACGTCGATGGCCCCCGCGAGCTGGGCGAAGGTGTGGGAGGGACCGACGGCGAAGATCCTCCCCGGCCACGGCCAGAGATCCTGCCCTCCGCCGCCGAGGAGCTCCACCGTCACCGAGAGCCAGGTCTTCGCCATGGCGACATCCTGTCATCGGCCCACCGGATGCCACCAGGGCAGCTCCGGCCCTGCAGGTCAGGATCGCTGCACGGCCCGCAGCTCCTTCTTCAGCTCCTGCACCTCGTCCCGCAGCCGGGCCGCGACCTCGAAGTTCAGCGACTCGGCGGCCTGGTGCATCTGCGCGGTCATCTCGTCGATCATCCCGGTCAGCGCGCCCACCGGGTCGTCCCCGAGGTCGACGCTGCGGCCCTTGACCGCGTCGACGGTGTTGGCGCGGGCGCGATCCCGGGCCACCCTCTCCTTGCCGGCGCGGTACTCCGTGGCCATCAGGGTGTCGGTGTCGATGTCCTCGCGGGCGAGCATGTCGGTGACGTCGGCGATCCGCTTGCGCAGCGGGGTCGGGTCGATCCCGTGCTCCTTGTTGAAGGCGAGCTGCTTCTCGCGGCGCCGGTTGGTCTCGTCGATCGCGGACTGCATCGAATCGGTGACCGTGTCCGCGTACATGTGCACCTGGCCGGAGACGTTGCGGGCCGCGCGGCCGATGGTCTGGATGAGGGAGGTGCGCGAGCGCAGGAAGCCCTCCTTGTCCGCATCCAGGATCGCCACCAGCGACACCTCGGGCAGGTCCAGGCCCTCACGCAGCAGGTTGATGCCCACCAGGACGTCGAACTCGCCCATCCGCAGCGAGCGCAGCAGCTCGATGCGGCGCAGGGTGTCCACGTCGGAGTGGAGGTACTGCACCCGCACCCCGTTCTCGAGCAGGAAGTCGGTGAGGTCCTCGGCCATGCGCTTGGTGAGCGTGGTGACCAGCACCCGCTCCTCGCGCTGGACCCGCTTCTCGATCTCCTCGCGCAGATCGTCGATCTGCCCCTTGACGGGCTTGACGATCACCTCGGGGTCCACCAGGCCCGTGGGCCGGATGATCTGCTCGACGTAGCCGTCCGAGCGGGAGAGCTCGTACTCGGCCGGGGTGGCCGAGAGGTAGACGGTCTGACCGGTGCGCTCGGTGAACTCGGAGAAGGTCAGCGGGCGGTTGTCGAGCGCCGAGGGGAGGCGGAACCCGAAGTCCACCAGGGTGCGCTTGCGGGAGCGGTCCCCCTCGTACATCGCGCCGATCTGCGGGACGGTCACATGGGATTCGTCGATGACCAGCAGGAAGTCCTCGGGGAAGTAGTCCATGAGGGTGTTCGGCGCGCTGCCGGGCTCACGGCCGTCGAGGTGGCGGGAGTAGTTCTCCACCCCGTTCGTCGACCCCATCTGTCGCAGCATCTCGAGGTCGTGGGTGGTGCGCATCCGCAGGCGCTGCGCCTCGAGCAGCTTGTTCTGGTGCTCGAGCTCCTCGAGCCGCTCGGCGAGCTCGACCTCGATGGTGCCGATCGCGCGGGCGAGCCGTTCGGGACCGGCCACGTAGTGGGAGGCGGGGAATATGTGGATGTGGTCCTCCTGCCGGATCACCTCCCCCGTCATCGGGTGCAGCGTGTAGAGCGCGTCGATCTCGTCGCCGAAGAACTCGATGCGGATCGCGAGCTCCTCGTACA
>CAZHSL010000373.1:0-3253 GCA_964535185.1 uncultured Corynebacterium sp. | reverse complement strand
CGCCTGTACCGTCAGAGGATCTCGACCTTCCAGCTGGTGCTGCTGGCGCTGGCCGGGCTCGCCGCCCTCGCCGTCGCGCTCTGGGCGACCCCGGGCGGGCAGGCGCTGGTGCAGATCCTCGGCGCCCGCCTGGACGGGATCCTGTCCTGGTTCACCATGCTGTTCTCACCCCGGGTCACCGGGGCGTAGGAGGAACCCGACCCCGTGATCGACTTCCGTTATCACCTCGTCTCGCTGATCTCCGTGTTCCTGGCGCTCGCCGTGGGCATCGTGCTCGGTGCCGGTCCGCTGCGCGAGAACCTCGGCGACCAGCTCGCCGGCCAGGTCGAGCAGCTGCGCAGCGAGCAGGAGCAGCTCCGGTCGGACGCGGAGGAGCTCTCCACGAAGAACGACCAGCTGGCGACCTTCGTCGCGGAGCTCGGCCCGGACCTCGTCGCGGGCACCCTCGCCGACACGCAGGTCGCGGTGATCACCGACGACAGCTCCACCCGCCCCGGCATCGAGCGGATCATGACCTTGCTGGGTGACGCCGGGGTGGAGGCGCCGGCGCGGATCCAGCTGCAGCCCGGGCTGTGGGCCCCGGACGCAGGCGAGGAGCGCGCCGCGACGGTCGAGGAGATCAGGGAGATCGCGCCCGCCGCCCTCACCCCGGACCCGGACGGCGAGCTCAGCGACTCCGCGCAGCTGTCGGGACTGATCCCGACCCTGCTGCGCGGCGGAGGCACGATCCCTGCCGAGCTGCGCTCGCAGGTGTGGCAGGTGCTGATCGATCATCAGATGGTGGTCATCGAGGGCTCCGCGCCCGTTCGGGCCGACGCGGTCATCTACACCGGCGCCGCACCGGAGGAGCTCTCCGTCGAGACCGAGGACGAGGCCGTCGCCACCGAGCGCGCGCAGGCGCTGCTCGCCTCGCAGACGCATCTGCTCACCGAGCTGTCCGAAGCCGGTCTGCCCGCCGTCGTCGCGGCCACCACCCCCGGCAACGACGCGTCCACCGGCATCCTGCGCACCGTGCGGGGAGACCGCGCCTTCGACGGGCTCTCCACCACCGATCGGCTCCAGGAGCCCGACGGGCCGCTGCTGGCCGTCCTCGCGCTGATCGAGCAGACCCGGGGCGGGGCGGGCTCCTACGGCACCACCAGCGACGCGGAGGAGCGCCTGCCCGACCTGCCCGAGACACAGGGGCTCGACAGCGTCGGCGAGGACCAGGGGACGGGCAGCGAGGACGCCGCCCCGCAGCCCTCCGACGGCGGAGGCGAGGGATGAGGCCCTCGCTCGCCCAGGAGCTGCGGCGCCGCAATTTCGCCGGACGAGAGGTGAGCCTCGCCGAGGGAGCGCTCGTCGTGCTCGGCACCACCGCGCTCGCGGCCCGAGGCGGACGAGCCCCGGATGCTGCGCTCCTCGCGGGCGTCGGCGCGCTCGGCCTCGTCGACGACCTGGTGGAACCGCATCTGCGCCGGGCCGGACGCCCGGTCTCCAAGGGCCTGCGCGGCCACCTGGGCGCGCTGCGCACAGGACGGCTCACCACAGGCGCCGCCAAGGCGCTCGGCATCCCCCTGGCAGCGGTGGCAGGGGCGCTCGCCGCACCGACGCCGCGGGGAGGAGCGATGGTGCTGGCCGACGCCGCGCTGATCGCGGGCTGCGCGAACCTGGCCAACCTGCTGGACCTGCGACCGGGGCGCGCGCTGAAGGCGGTGCTCCCGGCGGCGGCTCTGCTGTGCCTCGGGACGGGCACGGATCCGCGCGACCGCAGCGGCCGCGACCTCGCCCGCGCCGCCGCCGTGCCGGGCCTGCTCGCCCTGCCCGCGGACCTGCGCGAGCGCGGCATGCTCGGCGACGCCGGAGCGAACGTCCTGGGCGCTGCGGTGGGCGCCGCCGCGACCCGGCGCCTGTCGGCCCCGTCCCGCCTCACCGTCCTGGCGGCGGTCGTCGCCCTGACCCTGGCCAGCGAGCGGATCAGCTTCAGCGCGGTCATCGAGGGGGCCCCCGCGCTGCGCGCCCTGGACCGTCTCGGGCGCCTGCCCGCGCCGACGGCCGGCAGCGGGGGAGAGCCGCCCGCGCGGCCCCGACCCGGAGCGGAGGCATAGCCATGAGCCCCACCGCCGCCGACCCCGCCCGCGTCCCGGGCCGGCGCCGCTCCGTGACCCGCTCCGTGCTGCGCGGCGCCGGAGTGATCCTCGTGGTCACTGTCTTCGCGCGGATCCTCGGGTTCGTGCGCTATCTCGTGTTCGGCGCGAGCATCGGCGCCGGCGACGTCGGCACCGCCTACACCACGGCGAACATGCTGCCCACCGTGCTGTTCGAGATCGCCGCCGGCGGCGTGCTCGCCGCCGTGGTGGTCCCGCTGATCGCGGGGCTGGTGCCCGAGGGCGATCCCGCCGACCACGTCGGCGCCGGGGCGGACGGTCCCGGCGCGACGGGGCGCGCCGCCGGGATGCCGTACCCCGTCGATGGCGAGCAGGGGGCCGAGGACTCCCTCGCCGAGCGCACCGCGGACGACGGGGCCGCTCTCGCCGACCGCATCGTCTCGACCCTGCTGACCTGGACCCTGCTGGGCACCGCAGTGCTCACCGTCGCCGTGATCGTGCTCGCCGACCCCCTCGCGCAGCTCCTGCTGACCACGCAGTCGTCGGGCGAGTCGGGCGGCGCGCTGGGGGCGACCCTGCTGCGGATCTTCGCGTTCCAGCTGCCGCTGTACGGCCTCTCGGTGGTGCTGGCCGCGTACCTGCAGGCGCGCAGACGGTTCTTCTGGCCCGCGATGATGCCGCTGCTGTCCTCGGTGACGGTGATGATCTCCTACCGGGTGTACGCCCACCTGGTCCCGCCGGTCGCGACCTCCACCACGATCAGCCAGGGCGCGGTGTGGTGGCTCGGCTGGGGCACCACCGCCGGCGTCGCCGCGATGGCGCTGCCCGTGCTCGTGACGGCGCTGCGCTCCGGCCTGCGCCTGCGACCCTCGGTCACCATGCCGCCCGGCATCGGCCGACGCGCCCTCGCGCTCGGAGGCGCGGGGCTCGGCGCCGTCGGTGCCCAGCAGCTCGTCCTGGCCCTGGTGATGCTCCTGGCCATGCGGGCCGGCGGCGTGGGCACCCTGCCCGTCTTCCAGTACGGACAGGCCCTCTACCTCCTTCCCTATGCGGTGCTGGTGGTCCCGCTGGTGACCTCGGTGTTCCCGCACCTGTCCGAGCTGCGTCTGGTCGGCGACCGCTCCGGCTTCGCGAAGATCGCCGCCGCCTCGGTGCGCACGGTGATG
>CAZHSL010000372.1:0-3265 GCA_964535185.1 uncultured Corynebacterium sp. | reverse complement strand
GAGCGCAGCAGCGTGTGGTCCTGGGTGACGTGCTCGATCCGCCCCTCGCGCACGAGCACCACGCGGGTGTCGCCGAGGTGGGCGATGTGCAGCCGGTCCCCGTCGAGCACCGCCGCGGTGAGGGTGGAGCCGGCATCGCCCGTGCTCGGGACCAGCGCCTCGACCGCGGACCAGGCCGCCTCCAGTGCGGCGAGGGGCGCGGCCGACGGGGCTGCGGCGAGCTCCTGCTCGAGAGAGGCCGCAAGGGCGGCGAGCAGCTGAGGCGCCAGGTCGTCGGCGCTGCCGAAGCCGTCGGCGACGGTGAGCAGGACCGGCCCTCCTGGCAGCTCGCGGACCAGCACGGCGTCCTGCTGTGCGGCGCGCACGAGGCCGATGTGCAGCGCCGAGGCGGTGCGGGGCGTGGTGGTGGATGCGGTCATGATGCCCTCCGAAGGCAGTTCCCCGAGGTCGCGGGCGAGGTCGTCGACGGCGGCGGCGCGGGAGAGGGCGTCGGCCTCCTCCTGCCGCCACCAGGAACGCAGCTCCGCAGCGGCGGCGCCGGGCTCCAGATCGCACAGCACGCCGATGCGGGCGAGCCCCATCCCGAGGCCGCGCAGCGCGGCGATGAGCCGGGCCCGTTCCACCTGGTCCGCCCCGTAGGAGCGGTAGCCGGTGAAGGGATCGACCCGCCGCGGCACCAGCAGCCCCGAGTCGGCGTAGAGGCGCAGCGCCTTGGGGGTCAGGCCGCTCGCGGCGGCCAGCTCCCCGATGCTCAGCAGCGTCTCGTCCATGCGGTCCTCCGTCTTGCCTCGCCCGGTCTCCCGGGCACCGGGTCCGTCCCGGCGATGGCCACGCTCCGGTCTGCCCCGGGGGAAGGGTCAAGCGCGGCCGCGGAAATTCCGTCGACCAGCATCGGGGCGCCGTGATCCACTGACGCCATGCACCTGAGAATCCGCCCCCTGGACCCCACCTCCGATGCCGAGCTCGACCAGTATCTCGCCCTCGACAGGGCGCTGGACGAGCACACCTACGGCGGCAGCCAGCTGCAGACGCGGGATCAGCTGCGCGCCCAGCTGCAGGAGTCGCCGTACTGGACCGTGCGGCGCTGGGTCGCACTCGTCGAGACGCTCGAGGGCGGGGAGAGCATCGTGGGTCGGGCCTCCACCTTCATGCCGCTGCAGGAGAACCTCGAGACCCTCTCCGTCGGCGTCGCCGTGCACCCCGCGTTCCGCGGCCGCGGCATCGCGACCGCGATGGTCAAGGAGGCGCTGATCCCCGCGATCCGCGAGTCCGGCCGCCCGCTCGTCGAGGCGTACGGCGAGATCCCGGCGGACGGCGACCCCGACAGCCCCGAGCAGCCGGTGAACCGCCTCGCGGCCCGGCTCGGGATCAGCCGGAAGAACCTCGCCGTCTGCCGGGCGCTGCCGCTGCCGCTCGAGGAGTCGCTGCTCGATGCGCTGCAGGCCGAGGCCGCGGAGCAGCTCGGAGACTACCGCGTCGAGCTGTGGGACGGTGACATCCCCGAGCAGCACCTGGGCGCCTACGGCCTGCTGCTGCGCCAGCTCGAGCTCGACGAGCCCGACGAGGAGGTCGAGCACGAGGCGCCGGAGTACACCCCCGAGCGGATCCGGGAGAGCGAACGGCGCAGCCGCGAGCAGGGCATCGCACGGATCACGGCGGTCGCCGTCGCGCCCGACGGCAGCTTCGTCGGCAACTCCGAGATCCACGTCCACACCGCACCCGAGAGCACCGTCGGCTGGCAGGAGAACACCCTGGTGATGCCCGATCACCGCGGCCACCGGCTGGGCCTGGCGCTGAAGGTCGCCACCCACCGGCAGCTGCGCGAGCGGGCCCCGCAGCTGCGCTCCCTGGTCACCTGGAACTCCCACGTGAACCCGTGGATGATCGAGATCAACGAGAAGCTCGGCTACGAGATCGTCTACCGCGAGATGGTGCTGCAGGGCCGCCCCTCGCTCTGATTCCCCGACACGCCGCTCCGCCTCCCGCACCCCGCATCCGTCGCGACTAGGTTCGACGGGACGGGAGGGGGCAGCAGATGACCGTGCAGGCGAAGCACCGCAGGAAGACGCGCCGCGGGCGACCGCACGAGCAGTTCACGATCGCGATCGCGATCCTCTCGCTGGTGATGGCCGGAGGCATGGTCGCCGGCCTCGCCACCAGCGCCGTCGGCCCGGAGCGGAGCGATCCCGCCGCGGGCTCCGTGCCCGAGCCGCGGCCGGGGGACCCCGCGAACACCACCCGCCTGGTCCATCTGGACCGGATCACCGGCGAGATCACCCCGAAGTCCGTGGTTGCGAGCCCCACCGGCACCGTCATCGCCAACAACATGATGTACGGCCACACCTCGACGCTGTACGACGCCGAGAGCCTCGAGCTCACCGACACCGTGGTCGACGAGGTGGATCTCGCCGAGTTCGGCCTGCCCGAACGGGCCGGGGTCACGCAGGGAGCCCCGGTCGAGGCGGTGTTCTCGCACGACGGGAAGTACGCCTACGTCTCCCAGTACCGCCTGCAGGGCCCGGGCGCGGGTGTGACCGCCCACGACGACTGCCGCAACGGCGACCAGGTGGGCCCGTCGGCGGTGTTCCGCCTGGACGTGGCCTCCGGCCGGTGGGACCAGGTGATCGAGGTGGGCCGGGTCCCGAAGTTCATCTCCCTCTCCGCCGACGGCACGCGCGCACTGGTCTCGAACTGGTGCGACGAGACCGTCTCCGTGCTCGACCTCGAGGCGGGCGAGGAGATCCGGGAGATCCCGGTCGACGCCGCCCCGCGCGGCAGCGTGATCCTGCCGGACAACCGCACCGCCTACGTCACCGCGATGTACGCCGACGAGCTGTTCCGCGTCGACCTCGTCACCGGGGAGAGCGAACTGGTGATGGAGACCGGCGATAAGCCCCGCCACCTGGTGCTCTCACCGGATGCGAGCCGGCTGTACATGACCGTCTCCGGCAGCGACCGGCTGGTCGAGCTCGACGCCGCCACCGGCGAGGTGCTGCGCACCGTCGAGACCGGCCGCGAGCCGCGCACCATGGCGATCTCCCCCGACGGGCTCGCGCTGTACGTCGTGAACTACTACGCGAACACCCTCACGAAGTTCGACACCGCGACCCTCGAGGAGATCCAGACGGTCGAGGTGGGCAAGAACCCGATCGGCGTCACCTACGAGCCCACGCAGCGCCGCGTCTGGGTCGCGAACTACGCCGGATCGATCGACGTCTTCGACGACACCGCCCCTGGCGGCTCGGTCGAGCCATGAGCGAGGATG
>CAZHSL010000371.1:0-3267 GCA_964535185.1 uncultured Corynebacterium sp. | reverse complement strand
CCCTCGATCCGCACCTGGCGCTGCAGCGGGTACCAGGGCAGCAGCAGCGCGGCGCGCGGGCACGCGTCGAGCTCGCGGCCCTTGTCCGAGTCCAGGTTCGTGAAGACCACGAAGCCGCCCTCGTCATGGGCCTTCAGCAGCACGGTGCGGGAACGGGGACGGGCCGCACCGCCGGCGCCGACGGCGACCGTGGAGAGCACCACGGCCGACGGCTCCGGCAGGTCCGCGTGCTCCTCGCGCCGGGCGAAGGCCTCCGCGAGCCAGATGTCGAACAGCTCCAGCGGGTCCGCCGGCGCGTCGTCGGGCAGCGACCCGGCGAGGTAGTCGGTGCGCTCGCCGGCCAGGCGGGGGAGAGCGGAGCGGTCGGTCATGGCAGCGATCCTAGGCCGCTGCGGCCACGGCACGGGCTCATGAGGGGAGCACCGGCTCGCCCTCGGCGATCGCCTGCAGCGCGGCGAGGTGTGCGGAGAACGCCGCGTGGCCGGCCGGGGTGAGTGAGACCCAGGTCAGCCGGCGGGCGTCGTTGCGGACGGGGGAGAACTCCTTGCGCGTCGAGACGAGTCCCGCGTCTGTCAGCAGCTTGAGGTTCTTCGAGAGGTTCGCGTCCTTCAGCTGCAGGGTGTCGCGCAGCACGGCGAACTCGACCTCGTCCACCGGTCGCAGCAGTCCGCAGATCCGCAGCCGCACCGGTGCGTGGATCAGCTCGTGGAACGCCGGGCCGGCAGCGCCGCCGGAGCGGGAGGAGCCGCTCATCGCTGCGCGGCGGAGGGGGAGGGGTCCATGATCTCGGAGCGCAGCACCGCGTCGTACCGCCTCCCCAGCAGCGCGGTCGCGACGAAGCCGACGGCGGCGGGCAGCAGCACCCACCACTGCAGGAGCGAGGCGATCTTCAGCACCACCACGGAACCCATCAGCAGAGCGAGCACCGCGAGGATCAGCAGCAGCATGCGCCGGCTGCGCGGGCCCGCGGGCCGGGTCATGGAGATCCGGTACCGGCTCGTGTACGACTGCATCATCAGCGGGATCCAGACGATGACCAGCACCACCACCGTGACCGCCGGGACGCCGGGCAGCGCCTGGGCACCGATCGCCGCGGCGACCAGGCCGCCCAGCGTCAGGTGGTACCACCACGGCGAGGCCAGGCGTCCGGCGAGCCGGGTGGCGTCGGTGTCCAGGGAGTCCAGCGCCGCGCGCGCCTCCGCAGTGGTGGGCGGCTCAGTGGCGGGCGGCACGGCCTCGTGCCGGTCCGACGAGTGGCTTTCCATGATGGAAAGTCTATGGGTGACTTCACCATCCGGCAAGTGATCGGAGCGTGCCCGGTCCGGTCGGCACCGACGGCAGCTGCAGGGTGCTGGGATCCCGGCCGTGCCGGGCGGCACGAGTCTTCGCGGCCCGCACCGCGCGCAGCGCCTCGCGGTCTCCCCACGCGGCGGGCAGCGGGCGGTAGTCGATGAGTCGGTCCGTGGTGGCTCGGGTGCGGCTGGTGGCGATGGTCGCGTTCCTCATGACTCCACAGTCGCCCTGGGGCGGGGCCCGCCGCGTCCATCCGGGAGCGCGACGGCATCATCCCCGAGGGGGATCCTCCGCCCGGTCCCGCGGGACCGGGGTCGGATCCGCGCGGCGGCGCATCCGCGCAGCGGCGGCGCGTTCTCCGCGCGGCGGTCGGGTCGGTCGGCTGGGTGCGGCGGCGGGGCTCGGTGCGGTCGGGCCGACGGGCGCTCAGCGCACCATGCGCACGTCCGGCAGCTGCGGCCACCGCTGGTCGACCTGACGGGCGCCGTCGGCCGCGAATCCGAGCTTCTCGTAGAAGCGCCGCGCGCGAGGATTGTCCTCGGCGACCCACAGGGACGCGGGCGCGTCCCCGAGCAGCGAGGCGACGAGGTCCTGGGCCAGGCCGGTGCCGTGCCACGCCGCCTCGACGTACAGCACCGACAGCTCCCGCTCGCGCACCGGCTCCGCGTCCTGGGGCGGCCAGGAGGCCGCCAGACCCACGACGGTCCCCGCCGCGTCCCGGCCCACGCGGAACCTGCCCTCGTCGGCCTCCGGGGTGCCCGGGGTCAGCCAACGGGTCCAGTGCTCGATCCGTCGGGCGATCGCGGGCGGGCCGAACCATTCCTCGCCGTGCAGGACGTGGCCGTAGGCGACCTCCCAGCCGTGCACGTGCACCCGGGCGAGGTCGGCGACGTCGGCGAGGCCCGGGACGTCGATCGTGAAGCGGGGGCCGGTATGTGCGGCGGCAGCGGGGGAGGGCACGGGGAGACCCTAGCGCGCAGGCGCCGGTCAGGCCGCGGCGACGGCCTCCTCGAGGGCGCCGGGAGCGGTGATGTCCCCGGTGAACTCCTCGCCGTCGATGAACACCGCCGGGGTGCCCTGCGTGCGCGAGAGCGCCTCGGGCTCGACGACCTCCTCGATCCAGGGCAGGTAGGTGCCCTCGGTGATGCAGTCCGAGACGTCGAGGCCGGTGGCGTCCCTGACCAGGCCGGTCAGCTCCTCGTCGCTCAGGCCGGCCGCATCGGGCTGCTCCTCGAACAGGGCGGACTCCGCCGCGAACCACTGCGCCGGGTCCTGCGCGTAGGCGCACACCGCCGCGTTCGCCGCGCGCCCGGAGTAGCCCGCCGGGCTGGAGCTCTCATCGAGCATCGGGCGCGGGTGCATCCGCAGCGTGATCTCGCCGTCCTGCGCCATCCGGGCCAGGTCCTCGCCCTGGGCATCGTGGAAGGTGGCGCAGTGCGGGCACAGGAAGTCGACGTACACGTCGACGACGGGCCCGTCCTCGCTCGTTCCCACCTCCAGGTACGGCTGGTCCTCGGCGACGCCCGGCGGCAGCACGAGCCCGTCGGAGGCGGAGCTCGCCTCGGGGCCCGGCTCCTCGGAGGAGCCGTTCCACACCACGACGCCGATGACGATCGCCAGCGCGAGCACGAGCAGCGCCCCGAAGCAGGCGAAGGCGGCGACGATGGCGATGAAGAGCGGGGAGCGCGAGCGGGGCGAAGCCATGCGCGCAAGCCTAGCGGCGGCCATGCGGGAGGGCCGTGCGGGAGGGGTGTGCGGGGGAGTCGCGCCGGAGGGGCGCGGGCGGGGTGTGCGGGGGAGCCGCGCCGCGAGCCGCTTCCCCCAAGGTATTTGCAACCCGTAGTATCAGGAACGCCGGGTATCGTGCACACCGCCGCCCCCGGCCGGCAACCGCCCAGACAACGTCGTCGAAGGAGATCCCTCGTGCCCGAGGCCGTCATCGTCGCCACCGCCCGCTCACCCATCGGCCGCGCC
>CAZHSL010000370.1:0-3269 GCA_964535185.1 uncultured Corynebacterium sp. | reverse complement strand
CGTGGCGCGTGTTCCAGGATCCCTCCGGCAATGAGCTGTGCGTGCTGCCGGCTGCTGGGCCTGGCGCGTGAGCCTCGGGGCTTGGTGGGGATTCTTCAATGAGTTAGCGTAATCGGTCTGTGATCTGTCTGACGGAGGAAATCACATGACCACCAGACGAGCCCTCCTGGGGCTCGCCGGACTCGCCGGGGCCTCCGCCCTGGCCGGGTGCTCGGCGGACCCGGAGATCGATCCGGCGCTCGGGCCGCCCGCCGAGGCGGGGCTGAAGGACGAGATCACCTTCGGGATCTGGGACAAGGCCCAGGAGCCCGCGATGCTCCAGATCATCGAGGCGTTCAACCAGCACTATCCCGACATCTCGGTGAGCATCTCGACCACCGCCTTCGGCCCGTACTTCGAGCGGCTGCGCATCCAGGCCACCGGCGACGACCTGCCGGACGTCTTCTGGATCAACGGACCGAACTTCGAGCTCTACGCCTCCTACGGGATGCTCCAGGACCTCACCGAGCTCGAGGGCTTCGATACCGCGAACTACCCGCCGAACCTGGTCGAGCTGTACTCCTACGAGGGCGCCCCGTACGCGATCCCGAAGGACTTCGACACCATCGCGCTGTGGTACAATCGCGACCTGCTGCAGCGCGCGGGCGTGGACGAGCCCGCCGGCAGCTGGTCCTGGGAGGAGTACCGCGACGCCTCCGAGGCGGTCACCCGGGCGCTCGGCGATCAGCAGGTCTGGGGGAACCCCGGAGGGGTCGCGAACCAGGCCCTGATCTATCCGCTGATCCTCCAGGCGGGCGGCTTCATCATCTCCGATGACCGCACCACCTCCGGCTACGACAGCCCCGGGGCGTTCGAGGCGTTCCACTTCCTCGACGGCATGATCCGCGACGGGATCGCACCGGACGTCCGCTACACCACGGAGAACCCGCCCAAGGACCTGTTCAACAACGGGCGCGCCGCGCTGTACCTGTCGGGGAACTGGGAGGCGGCGCTGCTGCAGGAGTCACCGGTGCGCGAGCACCTCGGCGTGGCGCCGATAATCCACGGCACGCAGGAGGCCAACGTCATCCACGGCATCGGCTGTGCGATGTCCTCGCGCAGCCGCCACAAGCCCGCCGCCTCCGCCTTCCTGGCCTTCCTCGGCTCCGAGGAGGCCAACCGGATCCAAGCGGAGGCCGGCGCCGCCAACCCCGCCTTCGTGGGCACCAACGACGCCTACGTCGACGCGATCCCCGAGTTCTCCCTGGACGTCTTCGTCGACGCCGCGGAGACCGCCCAGCCGTACCCGGCCTCGCAGAACACCAGCGCATGGCTCCAGCTCGAGGAGCTGCTGTTCCCGAAGATCCTCGGCGGCGACGCGCCGCTCGAGCAGGAGGCGCGGGAGCTCGCCGACCGCATGAACGGAGTGCTCGCCGATGAATCATGACCATGCGCGTGCCGCCCCGCGCAGGCGACGCAGCCGCGACGGGCTCTGGCCGGTCGTCTTCCTCGCCCCGCTGATGATCGGGGTGGTCGTCTTCTACTTCTGGCCCATCCTGGCGACCTTCCTCAACACCTTCGCGACCTTCGACCCCTTCGGCGGGCGCAGCTTCGCGGGGCTCGAGAACTACCGCACCCTGCTGAGCGACTCGTTCATCCCGCGCGCGGTGCTCAACACCGCGGTGTACACCGCGATCGTGCTGCTGGGCATCCCGATCGCCGTCGGGATCGCCTCCCTGATGAGCCAGAAGGGCCTGCGCTTCTCCCGCTTCTACCAGGTGCTGTTCTTCCTGCCGGCCGTCTCCATGCCGGTCGCGGTGGCGCTGGTGTGGCGGATGATCTTCAACAAGGAGTTCGGCGTCGCCAACTGGGCGCTGTCGCTGATCGGCATCGAGGGCCCGTACTGGGTCTCCGCGCCGTGGTGGGCGCTGCTGGCGGTCTCGATCGTCGGCCTGTGGGCGAGCCTGCCGCTGGCGATCATCATCCTCTCCGCCGGGCTGCAGGGCATCCCGGGGGAGCTGTACGAGGCCGCGCAGCTCGACGGCGCCGGCACGCTGCGGCAGTTCTTCGCGGTCACCGTCCCACTGCTGACGCCCAGCATCTTCTTCCTGACCATCATCACCGCGATCAACGGCTTCCAGCTGTTCGACCTGCTCTTCGCGATGATGGGCCAGGCGAACCCCGCGATGGCCGACACGCAGTCGCTGGTCTACCTGTTCTACTCCGAGGCGTTCCGCCAGAACAACCAGGGCTACGCCTCCGTGATCGCGCTGCTGATCCTGGCGATCATCGGCGTCTTCACGCTCCTCCAGTTCCGCATGCAGCGCAGGTGGGTGCACTATGAGTGACAAGCACACGACGGTCCGCGCCCGGCGCCGCTGGGGCACCCATCTGGTCCTGCTGATCGGCGGGCTGCTGATGGTGTTCCCCTTCGTGTGGCAGCTGAACATGTCCCTGTCCACGCAGGCCGAGGTCACCTCGGTGCCGCCCACCTGGTTCCCGACCGAGCCGCAGTGGGGCAACTACCCGGCGGTGTTCGAACAGGTCCCGTTCTGGAACCAGTTCCTCAACACCGCCGCCGTGACCATCGCGCGCGTGCTCGGGCAGCTGCTGCTGTGCGCACTGGCCGGGTACGCCTTCGCCCGCATGACCTTCCGGGGCAAGAACGTGCTGTTCGCGCTGGTGCTGTCGATCCTGATGGTGCCGTACCAGATCTATCTGATCCCGCAGTACGACATCGTCCAGCAGCTGGGCTGGCTGAACACGGTGGCCGGCATCGCCGCACCGGGCATCTTCAGCGCCTTCGGCACCTTCCTCATGCGTCAGCACTTCATGGGGATGCCCCGCTCCCTCGAGGAGGCGGCGCGGCTGGACGGCGCGAATCCGTGGCAGACCTTCTGGCGGATCATGTTCCCGCTGTCCGGCCCGGCGCTCAGCGCGGTCGCGATCCTCACCGCCCTGGCCTCGTGGAACGACCTGATGTGGCCGCTGATCGTCGCGACCTACGACGACCGCACCACCCTCGCGGTGGGGCTGTCCAGCCTCCAGGGCCAGTTCACCACCGACTACCCGGTGATGATGGCGGCGAGCTTCATGGCGATGCTGCCGCTGATGATCCTGTTCATCGTGCTGCAGCGCCGCGTGATCGAGGGGCTCGCCCACTCGGGCATGAAGGGCTGACGGGCCCGCTGACCGCGTCCGCGCACCTCCGCGGGGGCGGCACGGATCACCCCACTGATTACTATCACCCATAGTAACTATGTGGAATAGTGGCGCTCGACCGTTCTCCC
>CAZHSL010000369.1:0-3293 GCA_964535185.1 uncultured Corynebacterium sp. | reverse complement strand
ATGCTTCAGACCTACCCGAAGGACCTCGGCACCATCGACCAGCAGAAGCTCGCCGCATGCATCGAGGCCTGCTTCGAGTGCGCCCAGACCTGCACAGCCTGCGCGGACGCCTGCTTGGCCGAGGACATGGTGGCGGAGTTGACCCAGTGCATCCGCCGGAACCAGGACTGCGCCGACGTCTGCGAAGCCACCGGACGCGTCCTGTCCCGTCAGACGGGCGAGAACATCGCCCTCAACCGTGCTCTACTCGAGGCGTGTCAGGCGGCGTGCCGGTCCTGCGCCGAGGAGTGCGAGAAGCACGCTGAAATGCACAAGCACTGCAAGGTCTGCGCGGACGCCTGTCGCCGCTGCGAGCAGGCCTGTGCAGAGCTGTTGGCCTCGATCAGCTGATACCGCTGCCTCTGCACGCAAAGGGAGCCCCGACCGTTGGTCGGGGCTCCCTCTGCGCGGGCGTTGCGACCTGCGGTCAGCGGAAGGTGACGAAGGTCGGCGAACCCCAGATGGTCCGCTCGGTGACGGCGCCCGGGGTGCGCCCCGCGTCGATGACCGTGTCGCCACCGGCGTAGATCCCGAGGTGACCGGGCCACACCACGAGGTCGCCGGGCTGGGCCTCGGACTTCGAGATCGTGGTTCCAGCCGCAACCTGCTGCGACGAGGTGCGGGGCAGGTCGATGCCGGCCTGTGCATACGCGTAGGAGCTCAGGCCCGAGCAATCGAAGCTGACGCCCGGCTTGGAGGTGCCCCATGAGTAGGAGGCGCCGATCTGGCTACGAGCGGCGTCGACGATCGCCTGACCCGAGCTACTCGACGAGGATGCAGGGGCCGGCGCGGACGTGCCGCCGCCCGAGGCCGTGGCGCCGCCACCGTTCAGAGCGCCCTTGGTTTCAGGGCCGACGACGCCATCGACCTGCAGGTCATGCGAACGCTGGAAGTCCTTCACTGCGCCATGGGTGAGCTTGCCGAACTTGCCGTCGACTTCCAGTGAGGTGCCGTGTTCATTCAGCGCGGTCTGGAGCTGCTCCACCGACGCACCCTGAGAACCCCAGCGCAGCTTCTCGGTCCCGAACGCAGACCCAGCGTGGGCGGGTGCCGGCGTTGCCGGAGCGGCAGTCTGCGCGCTGATGGTGGGCGCAGCGGGTGAGACTGAGGGGGCAGCCTGCGCCGGACCCGCGAGCAGGGCGGAACCGATGACGACCGTGCCGAGCACAGCTGCCCCGCCGGTGTTCCGCAGGGCTCGTCCCGTAGTCCCGACAGGCGTGACAGCTCGGCCGAAGGCGCGGTGGGTGTTGTTTTGGGCCATGGTTCTACTCCGTATATTCCCGCTCGTTCCGAGGGGGAGTCGATGACTTCGTCAGTGCCACAGCGACGGCAGGGCGAGCGTCGAAGCGCCGGCTCATGTCGTGGGCAGCGAGATCAACGTACTGGCCGATCCGGCGGTTCCAAGGACGAATGGACCGTTCCGTTTGACAATTTGAGTACGTCTTTGCAAGCGCTCCGGTGTACCCCCGGTCGGTAGGTGTCGTCTTTGCTTGTGCCGTCGAACATGTGACTCGCGAGCTCGAACGCAGTCTCTAGATTTCTTTAAGAGCCTCAAGGGTTTGTCTAGGTCTCACTTCGCGGCTCGACGACTTGGTTCTGCTGGAAGTTGCATACGCGCAGTTGCTAGATGCCGGGCCGAGGCGGGCTTGCCCGGCGCATCGCACTGGAGGGAGTTGGGGACTGACGCGCGGGTACGCCTCACATGATCTGTGGCGCTGGAGAGTGTTGCAGGGAAGGACGTGGACCATGCCCACTCCCTATCCCCAGGAGTTCCGTGACGACGTCGTCCGCGTCGCGAGGAACCGCGAACCTGGCCAGAAGCTCGCCGCGATCGCGAACGACTTCGGGATCTCCGAGTCGTGCCTGACGGACTGGATGCGTCAGGCCGATGTCGAGGACGGTGCCCGGCCTGGCAAGACCCGAGAAGAGCCCTCCGAGCTGCGAGATCAACGTCGCCTGAATCGGCTGCTGGGGCAGGAGAACGAGGTCCGCCGCCGTGCGGCGGCCTACCTGTCGCAGGCGAACCTGCCGGGAAACAGCTCTACCCGCTCGTGAGCGAGCTCGCCGACGACGGGATCCCCGTCGCGGTGTCCTTGCGGGTCCTGAAGCTCTCCCGCCAGCCTGACTACCGCTTGCGGAAACAGCAGGTCACCGAGTCCGAGCTGATCGAGTCGCACCGGGCGAACCCCAGCTCGACGCCTGCCGTGACGATCTCGAGTTCGGGTATCGCTCCCTCGCTGGCGAAGCCGCAGCAGCGGGCGAGGTGATGCGTGAGCAAACCGCATGGCGGATCTGCCGTGACAACCAGTGGTCGTCGGTGTTCGGGAAGAAGCGCGGCAAAAATGGGAAGCGCCCGGGACCGCCCGTGCACGATGACCTGGTCAAGCGGGACTTCGCCGCGGATAACGTCAATGAGCTGTGGCTGACGGATATCACCGAGCACTGGACCGACGAGGGCAAGCTCTACCTCTGCGCGATCAAGGACGTGTTCTCCGGTCGGATCGTCGGCTACTCCATCAGCGACCGGATGAAGGCGCGTGTCGCGGTGAACGCCCTGGACAACGCCGCGGCCCGGCGTCGTGACGTGGCCGCCTGCATCGTGCACTCGGACCGCGGGAGCCAGTTCCGGTCGCGGAAGTTCATGCACGCGCTGAACCGGCATCACCTCATCGGATCGATGGGGAAAGTCGGCGTTGCCGGGGACAACGCGGCGATGGAGTCCTTCTTCGCGCTGCTCCAGAAGAACGTCTTGGATCGAAAGCGGTGGAGGACTCGAGAAGAGTTACGGATCGCGATCATCATCTGGATCGAGCGGACCTACCACCGTCGTCGCCGACAGGCTCGCCTGGGCAGATTGACCCCCATCGAGTACGAGGCCTTCATGCATCCGACCGTCAGCCTGGCGGCCTAGCCCCCGGCTGACACCTGAGCGCGCATCGGTCCGTGATGTGCTCGCGAGATCCTTGCGGTCACTCTAGCGGTCACGTCGGAAGGAGAAGACTAACGCCCTGGTGAGAAACCTGTTCTCACCAGGGCGTTCGTCGGGCTGACAGGATTTGAACCTGCGACCCCCTGACCCCCAGTCAGGTGCGCTACCAAGCTGCGCCACAGCCCGAGATCGTGCCCGGCCCTCCGTGACCGGCGGACCGAGGGATACAGTACCCCGTCCCTGGGCCCGAGGGCGAATCGGGGCGGGCGTGACCTGCGGCACCCGTGCCGCGCCCGCGCTGCGGGGGAGCCGTGCGGTAGGGGGG
>CAZHSL010000368.1:0-3295 GCA_964535185.1 uncultured Corynebacterium sp. | reverse complement strand
TGCTCCCACAGCCACATCAGGCGGCCGCTGACGTAGCCGAACATGCGGGTCGCGGTGATCTCGCCGGAGGGCGAGCCGAGGGCGAGCTGCACGCGCGGCCCCCGCACCTCGCCGGCCCAGTCCTCCGTCGCCTCGTCCGCGCGGGTCAGCCGCGCCTCGAGGCGGTGGGACAGGAAGCTCCCCGGCGTGCCCGGCGCCGCCGCCTCCGCGGCCTCGCGGTCCTGGCCGGGCAGGAGATCGCCGACGGTCCAGACGCCGTCCTCGCGGTGCAGCAGCGTGCGCTCCCCGGAGCCGCCGGCCACGGGGGAGGCGGGCTCGTCCCGGGCGAAGGCGCTGGTGGGCGGCAGCGGGGCGGGCGCGTCGATGCGGTGGATGGTGGAGCGCCACCCCATGGTGCCGTCCTCACGGGCGGTGCAGACCAGCTGCTGCTCGATGCGGACGTCCGGCGACCCCGGCTCCGCGGCGGTGAGGGCACCGGTGCCCTCCCAGCTGCCGATCAGCCAGGCGAGCGGGTACAGGGACGGCGGGAGGGAGGTGTCGAGCGTGATGGGCATCGGCGCTGCGGATCGCTCAGCGATCGAACAGGCGGGCGATCACCAGGGCGGTGAAGGCGAGCGTGCCGAGGCCCACCAGGATGACGAGGGCGATGAAGAGCAGAGACATGGCGGACATGGCCCCCAGTCTATCGCTCCCGACGGGTGCGCAGTGCGGGCCCCGCGCTGCCGGCCGGGGTCCGGCATCGGGTGCGCACGGTCACGGTGCCGTCGGCCTCAGCGGCCTCAGGGGAGCAGCAGGACCACCAGGTGGGCGACCACGCCCACGGTCGCCACCGGCACCGCGGCCACCGCCAGCGAGGGGACCGGCTCCTTGGCGACGAGCGAGGAGCCCGTCAGCAGCTGCGCACAGCTCGCGCCGATCGCGGTCACCAGCCCGACGGCGGCCGAGAGCGCGGGGCCCAGGCCGACCAGCGTGACCGCGAGCACCGCGCTCACCCCCGCCCCGACCACGGCGGACAGCACGAAGCGCGGCAGGGAGGGCAGGGGAGTGGCGTTCAGCAGCAGCGTCGCGGCGAGGCCTGCCGAGACGGACGTGACCAGACCGGTCGTGCCGGAGTCGACGGCGGTGCCCTGGGCGACGATCCAGCAGGCGGCGATCGCCGCGACGAACACGCCGGCGACCGTGCCCGTCAGCGAGGTGGTGAGGTCGCGGCGCTCCGTGCGCGCCATCTGCTGGACGAACGAGGCGAACACCCCGGCCGCGCACACCATCACGATCCCCGAGACCGGGCTGATGCGCTCCGGGGCCAGCAACGTGACCAGGGCGCCGAGGACGCCGGTCCCGGCGACCACGACACGGGTGCCGGCGGCCGAAGGCAGTTCGAGGAGCCCGGGCCAGGCGACGCCGATGAGCACGGCCAGCAGCGCCAGGCAGCAGGCCATCAGCAGCGGGGAGAGGGGGCCGGTGAGCGAGACCACGGCGAGCAGGAGCGCGAGGGCGGCACCCAGGGGAGCGCGCTCGGGGACTGTCACGGGCGCTCCTCGCAGGTCGTCGGATCCGGTCTCGGGCCGCACCGACGGGAGGTGACCGTCGGGCGCTACAGTGTGCAGTCTACGAGTGCCCGCTGGCAGCGGCCTACTCGGCCCCCGGCTACGGCGTCGCGCCGTGCGCCCCCACGTCTGCTCCACGAGCCCCGGAAGGATCTCATGATCACGACGGCCGCGCTGCCGACCGCCCGCCGGGCGACCGTCCGCGAACTGCTCGACGCCGTCACCGCGCACGACGGCGTCTCCCCGCTCGACGAGGCCGCGGTGCTCGCCCTGGACGCCGATGACGCCCGCCACCTCCTGGTCGAGGAGGAGGGGGAGCTGCGCGGGTACGCGAGCGTGCTGCCCGACGGCACCGTCCAGGGCATGGTCCACCCCGCGCACCGCCGACGCGGGCACGGCACCGCACTGCTGCAGGAGGCGCTCGCGCTGCGCCCCGACGCGGGGGTCTGGGCGCACGGGGCCCTCGAGGGATCGCTCGCCTTCCTCACCGCCGCCGGTCTCGTCGAGAGCCGGTACCTGCTCACCCTGCATCGCGCCCTCGACCCGGCCCAGGCGCTGCCCGCGATCCCCGTCTCGACGCTCGAGGGGCTGCGTCTGGGCACCTTCGAGGCGGAGCGGGATGCCGAACGCTGGGTCGAGGTCAACGCGCGCGCGTTCGCCGACCACCCCGAGCAGGGCGCGATGACCCTCCGGGACCTCGAGCAGCGGATCGCCCAGCCCTGGTTCGACGCCGAGGACATGCTGGTCGCCCTGCGGGACGAGGAGCTCGTCGGCTTCGTGTGGGTCAAGCGGGAGCGGCCGGGAGAGACTGCGCGGGACGCCGAGATCTACGTGGTCGCGACCGATCCCTCGGTGCAGGGCCACCGCGTGGCGGGGCTGCTGCTGGCGACCACCCTGGAGCGGCTGCGCGCGCAGGGCGTGCCCGGGGTGGAGCTCTACGTCGAGGCGGACAACGCCCCGGCCCTGCGGCTGTACGAGTCCTGGGGGTTCTCCGTCGCAGGTCGGGACGTGCAGATGCGCGTGCCGGGACGGGGCTGATCGGTGGGCCCGGTCCTCAGCTCCCCGCGCGCGGTCGTCGCCGCCGGTGCCCTCGTCTGGCGTGAGCGGGGCGACGGCGTGCAGGTGCTGCTGATCCACCGACCGCGCTACGACGACTGGTCCATCCCCAAGGGCAAGCTCGACAAGGGGGAGACGTCCCCCGCCGCCGCGGTGCGCGAGGTCGTCGAGGAGACCGGCTACCGGGTGCGTCTGCGCCGCCCCCTGCCGCCGTCCGCGTACCTGCTGCCGGACGGGCGCACCAAGGTGGTGCACTACTGGGCCGCGACCGTCCGCGCGAAGGTGGCCCGCGGGCCGCAGAGCCGCCGCGAGGTCGACGAGGTGCACTGGGTCCCGCTCGAGGAGGCCATGGAGCGCGTGACCCGACAGAGCGATCAGGTGCCGGTGGAGGCGCTGCGCCGCCACCTCGAGGCCGACGAGCTGGAGACCGCCCCGATCGTCATCCAGCGCCACGGCGCGGCGCTGTCGCGCTCGAAGTGGCGCAAGGGCGAGGACACGCGCCCCCTGAACAAGAAGGGGCGGAAGCAGGCCCGGGCGCTGCCGCCGCTGCTGGACGCCTTCGACCCGTCGAGCGTGCTGAGCAGTCCGTGGGAGCGGTGCCGGGCCACGGTCGAGCCGCTCGCGACGGTCGAGGGCCTGAAGATCCGCACGAAGGACTCGCTGACCGAGGCGGGGCACGCCGAGAACCCGGC
>CAZHSL010000367.1:0-3300 GCA_964535185.1 uncultured Corynebacterium sp. | reverse complement strand
TCAACGGCCGCCTCGAACACCTCTGCGGCTCCGCCCTCGGCTTCCGCGATCTCGCCCATTGCATTGCCGCAGCCTCCTCGTATCCGGAGGCTTCAGACCCCTCCTCGAACCACCGCTACCCCCTCAAAAGCGATGAGCCACGTTGCTTCGCAGAGCAATAAGGGGGTGGCGCGGATTGAACTCGTCATCCCGATTCCTCACGCCGTCGTCCGGAAATAGGCTCCGCCAGCTGGGCTGCATGGACGTCCCATCGGCGCGGCAGGGAGAACGGTAGGGTGCTCGGCCGTGGAACCTCTCAGCCTCGTCGTCCTGCTCGTGATGGGTGCCGTCGCCGGCGCGATCAACGCAGCCGTCGGCTCGGGGTCCCTGCTCACCCTGCCCGTCCTCATGGCCCTCGGCATCCCGCCCGGGGTCGCCGTGCGCACCAACACGGTGGGGATGTTCTTCTCGACGGTCGGCTCCGTGCTCGGCTACCGGCGCGAGATCGCCGCCGAGCGGGAGCACCTGGACCTGCTGATGATCACCGCGACGCTGGGCGCGACCGCAGGTGCGCTCCTGCTGCTGGTCTCCCCGGCCTCCGCGCTCGACGTGGTGGTGCCGGTGCTGATCGTCTTCGCGCTGGTGATGGTGGTCTTCCAGAAGCAGCTGACCACGGCGCTGCGGCGCGCCAGTGAGAAGCGCGCACGACGCCGCCCGGAGCGGGACGGGACCGCGACCGAGCGCAACCCCCTGCGCTCACCCGCCCTGGTGGGCTCCCTCGGCGCGGCCTCCGTCTACGGCGGCTACTTCACCGCCGCGCAGGGCGTGCTGTACCTGGGGATCCTCGGGGTGTTCACCGGGCGGTCGATGGGCTCGGTCAACAGCATCAAGAACCTCATGAGCCTCGGCGTCAACCTCGCCGCCGCGGTCGTGTACGTGCTCGCCTTCTTCCTGTTCGACGCCGAGATCGTGTGGCTGGGGAGCCTCGCGATCGCCGTCGGCTCCCTGCTCGGCGGGTTCTTCGGCGCACACCTGGCCAAGCGCCTGCCCGAGTGGGTGCTGCGCGGCATCATCGTCGTCGTCGCGCTGTTCGCCCTCGCGCGCGAGGTGCTCTGACCCCTCCCGCGGGCCGCTCAGCGCAGAAACGGGAGCACGTGCGCGAGCACCTCGTCGGGCGGGAAGAGCGTGCCGCCGTGGTCCCTGCCCGGCAGGGGCACGAACTCCGCATCGGGCATGAGTGCGGCGGCCTGTCGTGACTCCTCGAAGCGAGGGTGATCGTCCGTGCCCGCCAGCCACAGCGCCGGGACCGTGCACTCGGCGAGCTGTTCCGCCGGCACTGCGCCGGTGGCGTCGGTGGCGCTGAGCAGGGCGGCGACCGCGTGGGGGTCGGCGGCGAGGAAGGCGGTGCGGGTGGCGCGCGCCCGGCGGCCCTCGACCTCGGGCCCCAGTCCCTGGCCGGCGCAGAACGCCTCCATGCCGCCGTCTCGCACCGCGTCGATCACGCCCGGGAAGAACACCGAGTCCACGGCGCCGTGCTGCCCCGCGGCGGAGCCGCCGAGGCTCACCAGGCGCCGCACCCGGCCGGGATGCCGCAGCGCCGTGCTCAGCGCGACCCGCGCCCCGAGGGAGTAGCCCAGCAGCGCGGCGCGGCCCACCCCCTCCGCGTCGAGCACGGCCAGCAGGTCCGCGACGAACGCGCCCTGCGTGTAGGCCGCGGGGTCGTGCGGCGCGCCGGAGCGGCCGTGCCCGCGCAGGTCGATGCGGATGACGGTGTGCTCGGCGGCGAGCGGCGCGAGATAGCCCAGGCCCCGCCAGATCGCCCGGGAGAGCACAGAGCCGTGCAGCAGCACGAGCGCGGGGCCGGAGCCGGTCACGTCGTAGCGCAGGTCGATCCGGTCGACGGGGGAGGGGAGGACGGGCATGAGCGTCCTTCGGCGGGTGCGGACGGCCGGGCTGGTTCCACCACGATTCTGCCTGAGGGAGGACGAACAGTGCGCGGATATCCGGAGATGCCGCGGGAGCGTGCTCCGGGATTCTCGTTGAGACTTCCTCAACGCGCCGATGGCCGATGACGCGGCGCCCATTGCATCACGCGGCACTCATTGCAGGATTCTTTTCCGCGACCGTAGGCTGGCTCGGCGCCGACCTCTGTTGATAATGGGAGATCCGTAGATGCTGCCGATAGTTTTCCTGGTGATCGGGGCGATAGGCGTCCTCCTCTTCGCGACGACCCTGACGCCGGTCCTCAACGACCGAGGTGCGGTGACCGTCCGCACGAGGATGGCTGCACTCGCCCTGCTCGCCGTCGGGATGGTGGCCTTCGGCGTGACCTTCGTGATCATCCGCTGAGCGATCGGCTCCGTGTCCGGCGTACTGACCATCGAGCCGCACCCGGTCACCGGCGCTCGTGAGGAGAAAGGGCGCGAGGCAGGCCTCTATGAGCTGGCCTGCCTCGCGCCCGATCACGCCGAGGTGATGCTCACAGCGCGGCGGAGATCTCCTCGAGGATCCGATTGAAGGTCGCCGACGGGCGCATCACCGAGGAGGCCTTCTCCGGGTCCGGGCGGTAGTAGCCGCCGATGTCCGCCGGCTTGCCCTGCACCGCGAGCAGCTCCTGGGCGATGGTCTCCTCACCATCGGTGAGCTCCTTCGCGATCGGGCCGAAGGCGGTGGCGAGCTCGGCGTCCTCGCTCTGGGCGGCCAGCTCCTGCGCCCAGTACATGGCGAGGTAGAAGTGGCTGCCGCGGTTGTCGATGCTGCCGAGCTTGCGCTGCGGGGACTTCCCCTCGTTCAGCAGCGTCTCGGTGGCGCGGTCCAGGGCGTCGGCGAGCACGCGGGCTCGCGCGTTGTCCGCGGTGCGGGCCAGGTGGCGCAGCGACTCGGCCAGGGCCAGGAACTCGCCGAGGGAGTCCCAGCGCAGGTAGTCCTCCTCGATGAGCTGCTGGACGTGCTTCGGGGCGGAGCCGCCGGCGCCGGTCTCGAACAGACCGCCGCCGTTCATCAGCGGCACCACCGAGAGCATCTTCGCGCTGGTGCCCAGCTCCAGGATCGGGAACAGATCGGTCAGATAATCTCGGAGCACATTCCCCGTCACCGAGATGGTGTCCTCACCGCGGCGCACGCGCTCCAGGGTGTGCTTCGTCGCCTCGATCGGCGAGAGGATGCGGAGGTCGAGACCCTCGGTGTCCTCGTCCGCCAGGTACGTGTTCACCTTCGCGATGAGGTTGCGGTCGTGGGCGCGGGCCTCGTCGAGCCAGAACACCGCAGGCATCCCGGACTCGCGCGAGCGGCGCACCGCGAGCTGCACCCAGTCGCGGATCG
>CAZHSL010000366.1:2243-3301 GCA_964535185.1 uncultured Corynebacterium sp. | reverse complement strand
CTCGGTGCGGTGCAGCACGTCGAGGATCAGCTCGCCGAAGAAGGGGTAGCCCACCTGGCCGGTGGCGTCGATGCGGTGCTCGCCCTCGCCGTCGACCAGGATCACCTGGCCGCCGCCGTTGTCGGTGGTGACGTCCACGTACTTGCGCAGCTCGATGTAGCCCTCGGTGCCGAGGATGAAGGTGCGGCCGTCGCCCCAGGTGCGCAGGCCCTTCGGAGTGAACCAGTCCACGCGCACGAAGCCCGTCGCCCCGGAGGAGAGCGCGATGTGCGCGTCGCCGTAGTCGTCGAGCTCGGGATGCTCGGGGTTGCCGAAGTTGCCGATCGAGCTGGAGAGGATCTCGCCGTCCTCGGAGCCGGTGAAGGTGAGCATCTGCTCGAAGTTGTGGGAGCCGATGTCGGTGAGGATGCCGCCGTAGCGGGCCCGCTCGAAGAACCAGTCGGGACGGGTGGAGGGGTCGCCCATCCGGTGTGGGCCCATGCCCTGGACCTGCAGCACCTTCCCGATCGCGCCGCGGTCGATGAGCTGGCCGGCCAGCACCGCGGCCTCGACGTGGATCCGCTCGGAGTAGTACACCGCATACTTCTTCCCGGTGCGCTCCACAGCGGCCTTCGCCTCGGCGAGCTGCTCGTGGGAGATCAGCGGGGTCTTGTCGGTGAAGTAGTCCTTCCCGGCCTCCATCACGCGGATGCCCAGCGGTGCGCGGTCCACCGGCACGGCCGCGGCGGCCACCAGGTGCACTTCGGGGTCCGAGAGCACCTCCTCCTCGCTGGAGGCGATCGTGACCTGCGGGAACTTCTCCTTGAAGGCGGCGGCGCGCTCGGGCTGGGTGTCGTGGACCCACTTCAGCGTGCCCCCGGCGTCGAGCAGCCCCTGCGTCATCCCGCCGATGTGGCCGTGGTCGAGATGCATCGCGGCGAAGACGAACTCGCCGGGCTCCACGACGGGCTTCGGCATCGAGTCCGGGGCGTAGTTGGCTCCTTCGGAGACAGCCATGGGGGTCCTTTCCACAGGTGATCGCAGTGATCGGAGTGAACGAGCAACGAGGTGGTGCGGTG
>CAZHSL010000366.1:0-2143 GCA_964535185.1 uncultured Corynebacterium sp. | reverse complement strand
GGGGCTATCGTGGGGAGCGGTCCACACAGCGGTGCCCGCGCGCACCGCCCGCCGACCCGGTGCCGGCCGCGGGCACGGGAAAGGTTCGCCGTGATCGACGCCCTCCAGGGGAGCCCGCTCCTCACCCTGTTCCTGGTCGTCGCCACCGGTGCCGTGCTCGGCGCGATCCCCTTCGGCCGGATCCGCCTCGGGGCCGCCGGCGCACTGTTCACCGGCCTCGCCCTCTCCGCGATCGCCCCGCACCTCGGCGCGGGGATGGAGATCGTGCAGACCCTGGGCCTGGCGCTGTTCGTCTACACCGTCGGCATCTCCGCCGGCGCGACCTTCTTCGGCTCCCTGAACCGTCAGCTGCCGCTGCTGGCCGCCGCGACCGTCAGCACCGTGCTCGCCGCCGCGCTGACCCTGGTGCTCGGGCACGGGCTGGGGCTTGCGCGGGACCTCTCCCTGGGGCTGTTCACCGGGTCGCTCACCGCCGCGCCCGCGCTCGATGCCGCCTCCCGCCTCACCGGCACCTCCGGGCCGTCCGTGGGCTACGCCTTCGGCTACCCGATCGGCGTGATCGTGGGCATCGTGCTGGTCTCGAGCGTCGTCACCCGCGCCTGGCCGGGCCGGAAGGACACCCCGGCCCTCGCCGGCACCAGCCTGGCCTCGACCACCGTGCGGGTGCGGCGCTCGGTGAACCTGCGCGACGTCCCCCAGTGGCACCGGCAGCAGGTGCGCTTCTCCTACCTGCGCCGCGACGGGCGGGTGCGGGTGATCGTGCCGGGGGAGGACCTCCTGGCCGGGGACGAGGTGGTCGCCGTCGGCATGCCGGAACAGGTCGAGGCGGTCGCCGAGACGCTCGGCGAGACCAGCGAGAGGCACATCGCCCACGACCGCTCGCTGGTGGAGTTCACCCGGCTCACCGTCTCCAATCCGGACCTGGCCTCCCGCTCCATCGCGGAGCTGAACCTGCCCGTGCGCTTCGGTGCGGTGGTGACCCGGGTGCGGCGCGGGGACCTCGAGCTGCTGGCCCGGGACGACCTCGTCCTCGAGCCCGGGGATCGCCTGGCCGTGGTGGTGGAGCGGGGGCAGCTCGACGCCGTCCACACCTTCCTCGGCGACTCGGACCAGGTGGCAGGGGAGCTCGACGTGCTCTCCCTGGGCCTCGGCCTGGTGCTCGGCGTCGCGCTGGGGCTGGTGACCCTCCCGATGCCCGGCGGCAGCAGCTTCTCCCTGGGGCCGGCCGCGGGGCCGCTGCTGGTGGGGATGGCGCTCGGCGCCCTGCGCCGCACCGGCCCGGTGGTGTGGTCCCTGCCGGGCAGCGCGAACCGCACGCTGCGCCAGCTGGGCCTGCTGCTCTTCCTCGCCGGCCTCGGGCTCACCGCGGGGCCGGAGGTCGCCCGGATGCTCGCCTCCGCGGACGCGTGGCGGGCGGGGGTGCTCTCCGCCGTGGTCGCGGCGGTCAGCTGCCTCGCCCTGGTGGTCGCCGGGCGCTGGGTGCTGGACCTCTCCGCCCCGCGCGCCGCGGGTGCGGTCGCCGGGTTCCTCGGCCAGCCCGCGGTGCTCGAGGCCGCCAACGCCAAGCGGGCCGACGAGCGCATCGAGGCCGCCTACGCCACCCTCTTCGCCTTCTCGATCGTGGTGAAGATCCTGCTGGTCCCGGTCATCGGGAACCTGTGAGGACCCGGGGGCCCCGCTCCCCACGAGATGCTCAGTGCGTGGGGCCGATGATGGCCTCGCCCTCCTGCGAGCGCACCGAGGCGGTCTTCTCGAAGAAGCGCGGGGCGCGCTCGAGGAGCGTCTCCGCCCGGTACCAGGGATCCTCCGCCGTGATCGGCAGGTCGATCGTGCGTCGCTCGATCGCCGCCGCGTAGATCGCGGTGACCAGCTCGATCGCGCGCCTGCCGGCCTCGCCGTCCACGAGCGGCTCCCGGCTCTCGCGGATCGCGGCCACCACGTCGCCGATCTGCCCGGTGTGGCCGGTGTGCGGCAGCGGCGACCGGTCCGCGGCGAGGGCCTCGAGCTCGGCCACGAGCTCCGCATCGCCCCCGGTCTCGGGGAAGCCGTTGGGCCGGGCGGTCTCGGCGGCGACCGTCCAGGGCTGCCCGATCCGGGCGTGCTCGCCCTGGAGGATGATCTCCTGCTGCTCGCCGTGGTGGAC
>CAZHSL010000365.1:0-3301 GCA_964535185.1 uncultured Corynebacterium sp. | reverse complement strand
TTCGTGCCCGGCATCCGCTCGCTGATCTCGATCCCCGCGGGTCTGTACGCGATGCCGCTGGGGATGTTCACGCTGCTCACGGTGCTCGGCAGCGGGATCTGGAACACGATCTTCGTGACCATCGGGTACTTCATGGGCTCGAACTGGACCGTCATCGAGCCCTACACCGACGTCTTCTCGAAGATCGCCTACGCGGTGATCGCCCTGGTCATGCTGTGGTTCGCGGTCAAGCTCGTGCTGCGCGAGAAGAAGCGTCGCGAGCTGGGACTTCCTGACCCCGACCAGGACGAGCTCGACGCCCTCGAGGAGGAGCGGGCCGAGGAGCGATGACTCCGCCGCCCCGCGACCCCGACCCGGCCCGCGACCCCGACCCGCCCCGCGAGGTCGGCGTGGGCCCGCACCCCGAGCCCTGGCCGGAGGATTCCCGCCTCGACCCGGAGCTGCTCGAGGCCGGCGATCGCCGCAACGTCGAGGACCGCTTCCGCTACTGGCGCCGCGAGGCGATCATCGCCGAGCTCGACACCCGCCGCCACGACCTCCACGTCGCGATCGAGAACCTGGAGCACGACGCGAACATCGGCTCGGTGGTCCGCACCGCGAACGCCTTCGCCGTCGGTGCCTTCCACATCGTGGGCCGGCGGCGCTGGAACCGTCGCGGCGCCATGGTCACCGACCGCTACCAGCACGAGATCCACCACCCCGACGCCGCGCACCTGATCGCCTGGGCCCGCGAGCAGGAGCGTCCGCTGGTCGCGATCGACCTGGTCGAGGGCGCTCAGCCGCTCGAGCACACCCCGCTGCCGCGCGAGGCGGTGCTGGTGGTGGGGCAGGAGGGCCCCGGCGTGAGCCCCGAGCTGCTGGCGGCCGCGGATCTCGTCGTCGGCATCACGCAGTTCGGCTCCACCCGCTCGCTGAATGTCGCCGCGGCCGCCGCGATCGCGATGCACTCCTGGGTCCTGCAGCACGCCGAGATCCCCGAGGGTCCGCTGCGCTGAGAGGGGCGCCGCCGCGCGCCGCGCCGAGGGAGCTCAGCCGCACTCGGACTCCGCGAGCGGCACCCTCACGCTCATCTCCAGGCCCTCGGTGGGCCCGTCGAGCTCCACCTCCAGGTGCTCGTTCCAGGTCTGCACCGACAGCTCCGCCCCGTGATGCGGGTTCCGGCCGACGAGTCCCGCACCGGCCGCCCGCTCCTCCCGGTCGAGCTGCCCGGTGTCCATCCCCCACGCCTCCATCTGCGGCCGCACGGCGCGCGCCAGTTCTCCCCACCCCTCGCCGTCGACGGGCAGGGTGCTGTGGTAAATGGTCGAGACGTACTCGCACCCGCCATCGGTGCTCCGCACCACGGGCGCGCCGTCCTCCGAGAAGTTCGCGTACTCCCCGGCCTGTTCGGAGACGGAGAGCGCGAGGTCCGCGAGCGGCTCCTCGACGAACGCCTCGGCCTGCGCGCGAGTCAGCGGTCCGGGGGTGTCCGCGGCGATGCCGGGCTCCGTGGCCGACGGTGCGCAGGAGGCCTGCACCGCGCAGGCGAGGACTGCCGCCGACAGGGCGAGAGCCCGATGCACCGTGCCGCGTCGCATTCCCTGCCCCTGCCTGCTGGATTCCCCTCAGCGACCCGCAGCGCCCTCTCGAGGGGAGTTCTCCCCATCGCCGCGCCGTTCGGATCGTCGTACCGTACGAACATCCCGGGGTCGATCCCGGTGGGGGAAGGATACCGATGTTCTGGGGCTGTGACACGGAGAGCGTGCGGGCGCACGCAGAACGCGTGGCGGGAGCGGGTTTCGCGCTCGAGGAGCTGACCACGCGGCTGGGCACGTCCGCGGCCGGGGTCGCATGGACCGGGCCGGACGCCGACCTCTTCCGCGATCGGGCCGAGAGCGAGCTGAACACTGCGCTCGCGGTGGCGGACGGCCTTCGCCGACTGGCCCGAGGCCTCGAGGGGGAGGCCGATGAGCAGGACCATGCCTCGGCGCCCGAGGGTGGGGCCGGCGCCGGGAGCGCGGGCGACGTCGACGGGGACAGCAACAAGTTCTGGATCTGGCAGGACGGCTGGGCGGCTCCGTGGGGGAGCACTGCTGACCTGCAGAACGACATCCCGCTGGATGAATCGGAGTTCACCGTCGACTCGATCAACCAGGAGGGCAAGGGGAACTGCGTCGCGCTCGCCTCGCTGGCAGCGGTCGCGCACGCCGATCCGGAGTTCCTCGCCGAGCACGTCCGCAGGGTGGGGCGCGAGCGCTACGAGGTGGACCTCTTCATCGACGGGGAGTGGAAGACCGTCGAGGTGACGGGCGAGGTCGACAAGGACGGTGTGCGCGGCGCCGACGGGAACCAGAGCTGGGCCACGATCTATGAGCAGGCGCTGATCCAGGAGGGTGTCCTGGACGAGGACGGCGGTTACTCGTCGAACGGCCAGGGGGCCTCGGTCATCCAGGCCGTCACCGGAGGAGACCTCGAGTACGGGTACGACGGGGGAGCCCCGCTCCAGGAGATGCCGCACTACCGAGACGTGGTGCGCGCGGCCGAGGCCGGGCACCCGGTGGTGCTGTGCACCGAGAACACCTCGAGGTCCGCGAACGGCGTCGAGATCGTCGAGCAGCATGCCTACACGGTGGAGTCGGTCAACCCCGATGGCTCCCTCACCCTCGTGAATCCGTGGGGCGAGGGCTCGGACTACGAACCCGACGAAGGAGCGCACAGGATCACTGTCAGCCAGGACGAGTTCGATCACCTCTTCGACGGTGTCGTCATCGCTGATGCCCCCGGAGACTGGGAGAGGTGAGGGGAATGGCCAACGCCGAGGTCGAACAGCCCGACGGATCGATCCGTGCGCGCGTCGCACAGGGGACCCAGCAGACGGTGGGTCCGCTGCTGGTCGGCGTGCTCGGGACGCTGCGAGGGGACGAGGGGCAGCCGGTCGGCGCACGGCTCGAGCTCCGCGTGCACCGCAGCCTCGGCGTGCCCGGCCCCGGGATCGTGCAGATCGAGTCGGGCTCCGGCATCGACATCGAGGGAGCCGGGTCCGTGCGGCTCGTGGCGGTGATCGATGCCCCGTCGGGCACGACGTCGAGCGAAGCACGTGCGCAGATGTTCCTGGAGCTGGAACCCGGCGACGACGCCTCGTGACCGACGTCGGCCGGGACAGCCGCTGTCGTCCGCGGCGACTGCCGTCCACGCGAGACCCTCGGCCGGGCCGGTCCCGGCGTGCTGTGGGACAATGAGGTCGATCGGACGATCCCGTGCGCCCTGCCGCCGGTCGTCATCGACCCCCACCGACGAAGGAGAGTGCCCCATGGCAGTCGTG
>CAZHSL010000364.1:0-3314 GCA_964535185.1 uncultured Corynebacterium sp. | reverse complement strand
GATGGCGTACTCGGCGGTCGAGGCGCCCGTCTCGTCGCGCATCGCGCGATCGAGGGTGCGGCGCATCCGCTGCAGGGTGAGGGACATGGGGTCCTCCTTCGGTTCGTGGGCGGAGGGGCCTCCGCCCGGTGCGGCCGGAGCCGCTCGGGACGCGACGGCGGGTGCCGCCGCGGGGTGGCGGCCGCAGCCGCCGTGCACCGGCCCGGAGAGGGCGGGTGCGCCGGGCAGGGCCCGGCGGTCATGTGCCTCACCCGGTGCCGGGGGCGAGGGTCATCGTGCCGCCGAGCAGGGAGATCACCGTGGGGATGATCCCGAGCGCGACGAAGGCGGGCAGCAGCGCGAGCCCGGTGGGCAGCACCAGGCGGACCGCCAGCTGGGCGGCGAGCACTTCGGCGTCCCGTGCGCGACCGCGACGGGCATCGCGGGCCGCGGAGCGCAGCACCCGGGACAGGTCGGCGCCGGTGCCCTCGGCGAGCACCACGGAACGGGCCAGCACACCGAGCTCGGCGGGCAGGGTCCGGCCCGCGAGGGAGGCCGGGACCCCGGCGCCGAGCGCGGTCGCGAGCTGCTGCAGCGCCGTCGCCTCCTCACCGTCGGGCAGGGCCTCGCCGACAGCGGCGACCGCGCCGGCCAGCGGCAGCCCGGAGTCCAGGGCGCCGGCGATCAGCTCGAGCTGGACCGACGGATCCACCCGGTGGTGCCGGGGAGGATCCGCGCGGCGGACGAGGCGGCGCATCCACCACCAGCCGCATCCGGTCAGCACGAGCCCGGCGAGGCCGAGCAGGTTCCCGGCCGCGGAGGTGAGCAGCAGACGCAGCGGGTCCCCGCCCAGCAGGACCCCCAGCCCCAGCCCTGCCAACGGCAGCACCAGCAGGATCCGGGCGGTGGAGCGGGGCCCGGCGAAGGCGCTGCGACGGGCCTGTGCGGCATCGTGCAGGTCCCGCAGCGCCTCGGCCAGGTGCTCGAGCATCACCGTGGTCGGCGCGCCGGTCCGCTCGCAGACCGCGAGCGCGGTGCTGAGGGAGGCGACCATGTCGGTGCGACGCAGCCGGGTGCTCGCCGTGCGGCGCAGGTCCCCGCCCGCGGCGGCGGCGCGGGCGAGCTCCCGCAGCTCACCGGCGGGGAGGGACCGACCCAGCGCGGCCCACGCCTGTCGAGGCCCGGCCCCGGAGCTGAGGACCGTGGCCAGCTGCTCGACCAGGTGCGCCATCTCGAGCGGCCCCGCCTGTGACTGGCGACCGCTGCGGGGAGCGGCGGGCGCGGGGGAGCGCACGGGCGGCGGGGAGAGCACCCACAGCAGCGCCAGCAGAACCGCGACGGCGACGGCGATCATGCGGTCCCTCCGAGCTCCGGGCGCGGTGCGCGGAGCCGGTCCGCGAGCACTGCGGCGGCCGGCCCCTCCACGAGGCGCCCGTCCCGGACCTGCAGCGCGGTCGCGGTCACGAGCAGGCCGTCCTCCCCGCGCCGCAGCACCGCGATCTCCTCGAGCACCCGCACCCCGTGATGGCGACCGAGGTGGACGACCACCTCCAGGGCGCTCGCGACCTGCGAGGCCAGCGCCGCCCGGTCGAGCCCGCCGAGGCCGCCCAGGGCCTCGAGCCGGGCGGGCACATCGGCCGCGGTGTTCGCGTGGACGGTGCCGCAGCCTCCGTCGTGGCCGGTGTTCAGCGCCTGCAGCAGCTCCCTCAGCTCGCCGCCGCGGCACTCCCCGAGCACGATCCGGTCCGGCCGCATCCGCAGGCTCTGACGCACCAGGGCGGTCAGCCCCACCGCCCCGGCGCCCTCGCTGTTCGCGTGGCGGGACTGGAGGTGCACCACGTGCGGGTGGTCGACGGACAGCTCCAGCACGTCCTCGACCACCACGATCCGTTCGCTCGGAGGGGCCTGTGCCAGCATCGCTGCCAGCAGGGTCGATTTCCCGCTGCCCGTTCCGCCGGTGACCAGGAAGGGCACACGGGAGGTCACGATCGCGCGCAGCGTCGCGGCGGCGTCCGCGCTCACGGCCCCGAGCCGCTGGAGATCCTCGAGGCCGAGGCGCCGATCCGCCGGCAGGCGCAGGGAGAGGATCGCCCCGCCGGGGGACAGCGGCGGCAGCACGGCGTGGAACCGGATCCCGGAGGGCAGATGGGCATCCGCCCACGGCATCGCATCGTCCAGGCGACGCCCGCCGACGGTCGCCAACCGGACCGCGAGGTCCCGCGCCTGGACGGGGCCGAGCCTATGGGCGGTGCGCCGCAGCCCCTCGGCATCGTCGACCCAGACGGTGCCGTCGTCGTTGACCAGCACATCGGTGACACCGGGGGCGACCAGCTCCTGCAGGACGCCGAGTCCGTCCACGTGGTCACGGATCCGGGCGGTCAGCTCGAGCGTCGCCGCGGCGCCGAGCACCCGTCCCTGGCGTCGCAGCACGCGCGCCACTCGGGGGACGTCCACCGTGCCGGGGGAGCGCACCAGATCCTCCCGGACCAGGTCGACCAGCCCGGCCAGATCCTCCGCGGTCACCCCGCTCGCCGCGCCGCTCATGCTCTCGCCCCGTTCGGCCCGGCCCCGAGCTGCGCCATCAGCTCGCGCGCCGCACGGTCGGCGCCGCGCCGGCGCACGTCCAGCAGCGGCACGGTGCCGCGCGCGGAGTCCCGGAAGGAGGCGGCCAGCGGCAGGTCGAGGTCCGCGCACACCTCCCCGGGCCCGAGCGGACCGCTGCGCCGCACCACGGCGTGGGCGAGGCCGCTGGGCAGCTGCCATGTGCGCAGGCGGCGCCGGGTCGCGCGCACCGCGTGATCGTGGGAGGGGGCCACCACCAGCAGACGGTCCAGGTGTTCGGCCGCGGCCGGGACCAGGGCCGGCCCCAGGTCCACCACCACCGTCCCGCCCAGCGGGGCGAGAGCCGAGAGCACGGGCGGGAGGGACCGCGCCGTCGGGCCGGGCCCCTCGCCGGCGACCAGCAGGTGCACCTCGTCCACGCGGGGCAGCCCCGCGCGCAGCGCCTCCCCGTCGTCGGGGCCCAGGCTCGTGGCCTCCTGCCACCGGATCCCCTCCCGCATCGGGGCCTCCACCAGGAGATCCGCGCCTCCTCCCAGGGGGTCGGCATCGATCAGGGTCACCGAAGCCTGTGCGCGAGCCGCGGCCGCGAGCCGCGCCGCGAAGCTCGAGGCCCCCGCGCCGCCGCAGCCGCCGACCACTCCCAGCAGGAGTGAGGAGGACCGGGGCCGGGCCAGCTCGGCGAGGCGGGAGAGCAGCTCGTCGGAGCCGGCGGGCAGCGGGAGCACCGCGCGGGCGCCGGCCGCGAGCGCCGCCGGCCAGACCTCGGCGGGCAC
>CAZHSL010000363.1:0-3321 GCA_964535185.1 uncultured Corynebacterium sp. | reverse complement strand
CGGGCTCGTGGACGTCGTCGTCGACGTAGTTGATGTCCCAGCTCCACTGCTTGGCCACGACGTTGACGGTGTAGTCCGGCTCGGCCACGTGCATCTCGATCTCACGGGCGTCGCGCTGGGTGAAGTAGAAGAGGGTCAGCACCATGACCACGGGCACGAGGGTGAACATGAGCTCGAGCGGCACGTGGTACCGCAGCTGCACCGGGAAGCCCGTGTCGTGCTTGCGACGGCGGTAGGCGATCGCGCACCAGATCGTCAGGCCCCAGATCATGAGGCCGACGAGGACCAGCACCGCCCAGGAGCCGACCCAGAGGTTCGTGATCCGCTCGGTCTGGTTCGTGACCTCCTGACCATCGGCCGGGCCGGGCATGAACCCGCGCTGCTGCGCCTGGGTGCAACCGGAGAGGACCAGTGCGGCCAGGGCGAGGCCTGCTGCCGCTGCGCGGCGTCCGCGTCGCGCACGCTGGGGGACCTGGGGGATCACAGGGGATGACCTTCCGCTCGTCGTCCCCACACCTCGTGGCCGTGCCGGGCTCTCGGTCCCCGGCCGGCTCCGCGATGTGGAGCTGGTACTGATGTGGGCGGTACATGCCCACAGTGCCGCGCCCTCCCCCTCGGGAAGGAGCGAGGCGAGCCCGCGGCTCACCCTTTGACGGCACATCGTCATCATACGGCTTCTCGGAGGTGCTGAGGTCACCTCGACTCGCCGCGACCGCCGACGCCCCGCTGTCCGTGATCGGTCCGTGATCTCGACGTCGCCGTTCTCACACGGAGAAGGGCCCGGCCGGGTGACGTGATCGTCACCGGCGCGGGCCCGGATCCGGACCGGACACGGCCGCATCGTGCGCGGGCGTCCTGGTCGTGGCGGCTCAGCCGAAGGAGTCGCCGCAGGCGCAGGAGCTGCCCGCATTGGGGTTGTCGATGGTGAAGCCCTGCTTCTCGATGGTGTCGGCGAAGTCGATCACCGCACCGGTGAGATAGGGGCTGCTCATCTTGTCGACGACCACCTCGACGCCGTCGAAGTCGGCGACCAGGTCGTTGTCCATGGTGCGCTCGTCGAAGTAGAGCTGGTAGATCAGGCCGGAGCAGCCGCCGGGCTGCACCGCGATGCGCAGGCGCAGGTCGTCGCGGCCCTCCTGCTCGAGCAGAGTGTTCACCTTCTGGGCGGCGCCGGGGGTGAGGGTGACGCCATGCGCGGCGGCGGGGCGCTCGGTGGTGGGCGTGGTCATGAGGTCCTCCTCGAAACTCGTCTCCGGCAAGGATACGCCCCGATGCCGCGGAACGGGGGTGCGGACGTCCCGGGCGGCCGTGCCGCACCTCACGGCGGCCCGCTCCCCCGCCGGCGCCTCACAGCACGCCGCGGAAGAACGCGACAAGCAGGATCCCGAGGTACCCGAGCAGGACGCCGACGACGGCTCCCGCGGCGCCGTCCCGGCTGCGCCCCGTCATCACCGTGGAGACGGCGATGAGCAGCACCGCCGCCACGACGATCAGACCCTTCCACAGGAAGAAGTAGCCGCCGAGGAAGCCGATCACGAGACCGACGAACAGCATGGGCACCAGCATCGGGGACACCGGCGTGCTCGAGGAGCCGCCTCCTCCCGGGGAGCCGGAGCGCTGGGACGGGTGGTTCACGCCCCTCCACCGCCCAGAGCGCCGGCACCGCGCAGCAGCAGCGCCTCGGCCAGGCAGACCTTGCCGAACTCGCCGAGGTGGAGCGACTCGTCGATGCCGTGGGCCCGGGACTCGGGATCCTCCACGCCGGTGACGAGTACCTCGGCCTGCGGGAACACCTCCAGCAGGTCGGCGATGAACGGGATGGAGCCGCCCAGGCCGGTGTCCACCGCCGGCACGCCCCAGGCGCGCTCGAAGGACTGCCTGGCGAGGTCCATCGCCGGGGTGGCCTGGCTCGCGCGATAGGGCTTGCCCTCCTCGCCGCGGTGGATCGTCACCTGCGCGGTGGAGGGGGCGTGTCGCTCCAGGTGCGCGACGAGGGCCTCCATCGCCGAGGCGGGGTCCTCCCCCGGCGGGATCCGCAGGGACACCTTCGCCCGGGAGACCGGTACCAGGGTGTTGGAGGCGTCGCGCACGCTCGGCGCGTCGATGCCGATCACGGAGAGCGCCGGCCGGGTCCACAGCCGGGCGGTCAGCGATCCGGAGCCCGAGAGCTCGGCGCCGTCGACCACTCCGGCGTCGCGTCGGTAGTCGGCCTCGTCCATCTCGACCGCGGGCTCCTCGGCGCGGACCAGCCCGTCCACGGCCACCTCGCCGTCCTCGTCGTGCAGCGTGGCCAGGAGGCGGGACATCTGGGTCAGCGCATCGAGCACCGGCCCGCCGAAGAGTCCGGAGTGGACGGCGTGGTCCAGCGCGCGCACCTCGACCACCAGGTCCACCACGCCGCGCAGGCTGGTGGTCAGGGCGGGGGTGCCCACCGCCCAGTTCGCGGAGTCGGCGACGATGATCAGATCCGCCTCGAGGCGGTCCCGATAGGCCTCGATGAAGGGACGGAACGTGGGCGATCCGGCCTCCTCCTCGCCCTCGACGAACACGGTCACCCCGATGCCGTCGGCGGCGAGCTCCTCCCCCACCAGGCGCAGCGCGGTGACGTGCGCCATCACGCCGGCCTTGTCGTCCGCAGCACCGCGCCCGTAGAGGCGGCCGTCCCGCTCGACGGGCTCGAAGGGCTCGCTGGTCCAGTCCTCGACGGCGCCGGTCGGCTGGACGTCGTGGTGGGCGTACAGCATGACGGTGGGCCGGCCCTCGGCGGCGGGGGTCCGCCCGATCACCGCGGGGCTGCCGCCCTCGACCGATTCGATGCTCACCTCGGCCATCCCGGCGCCGCGCAGCAGCTCGGCGACCGCTTCGGCGCTGCGGCGCACCGGTTCGCGGTCGTAGCCGTCGAAGGCGATCGACGGGATGCGCACGAGGTCCTTGAGGTCCTCGACGGCGTGCGGCAGCAGCGTCTCGAGCCGGGCCCGCAGCGCCTCGACCTCCTCGGCGTCACCGGTGCGGACTGGGCGGGGTGAGGGATCACTAGTGCTCATGCCCGTCACGGTACCGCCGCGGCCGGGATGCGGGGGCCGCCCCGCGGCATCTCACGCACGGTGCCCGGGGAGGTCACAGCGGACGTCGCCTAGACTGCTGCGGTGATCTTCCGCAAGTCCGAGCCCCCGCAGAGCCCCGCACCCGAGCCGCAGCCCGCGCGCCCCGGGTCCAAGGGCCGTCCCACCCGCTCCCGCAAGGAGGCCGAGGCGGCGCGCCGTCGGCCCCTGGTGGTCGATGACCGCAAGGAGGCGCGTCGTCGCGACCGGGAGCGGGCGA
>CAZHSL010000362.1:0-3335 GCA_964535185.1 uncultured Corynebacterium sp. | reverse complement strand
AGGGGGTCGAGAACGCGGTCGCGCAGATCCGGCAGATCGTGCAGTCGCTGCGGCGCGAGCGCACCGCCGCGACCCTCACCGAGCGGCTGCGGCACGAGGTGGGGCTGGCCACCGCCGGCCTCGGCTTCGTGCCCTCGATGCGGCTGCCCCCGCACCCGGCCGAGATGGACGCCGAGCTGCCGCCGGAGATCGCCGAGGACGTGGTGGCGGTGGTGCGGGAGTGCCTGGCCAACGCCGCTCGTCACGCCCATGCGACAGCGGTGGCGGTCTCGGTGAGCGTCTTCTCCGAGGGCGTGGACCGGGTGGTGCAGGTGAACGTCTCCGACAACGGGAAGGGCATCGATCCCACGGTCACGCGCCGCAGCGGGCTGGCGAACATCTCCTCGCGGGCGCGGCGCCACTCGGGATGGGTGGATGCGCTCAACCTCGAACCGGGCACCATGGTCTCCTGGCGGGTCACGCTGCCGCCGGCGTGAGGATCAGGGCTGGTGCGGCTTCCAGCCGGCCCGTCGGCGGGCCGCGACCATCGCGGCCACCTGGGTGCGGCGCTGCATGTCGAAGGCCTGCAGGATGATGGTCACCCGGTTCTTCACGGTCTTCTCGGCGATGCCGAGCGTCTCGGCGATCTCGCGGTTGGAGTGCCCGTCGCCGATCAGCTCCACGATCCGCTGATCGCTCTCGGACAGGTCCGGTCCGTCCTCGACGTGGTCGGCCGGCCACACCGGCCTGCCGCTGTGGACCGTCCTGATCGCCTCGACGATCTCCTGCGAGCGGGCCGATTTCAGCATCAGGCCCGACGCCCCGGCGGCCTTCGACTCGCGCAGGGCGGCGTCGTCGTCGAAGCTGGTCAGCACCAGCATCCGCTGCTGCGGATCCAGCTCGCGCGCCACCTTCATCACCTCGATGCCGGTGCCGTCGGGCAGCTGGAGGTCCACCACCAGCACCTCGGGACGGATCGCGGGCAGTCGACGGGTCGCCTCGGCCACCGAGGAGGCCTCCCCGATCACCTTGAGGGTGGGGCTCGCGTCGATCACGGTGACGATGCCGCGGCGCACCACCTCGTGGTCGTCCACCAGCATCACGCGGATCGGGTCGGGCTGTGCGGTCGCTGTCACTGAGCGTCCTTCCTCGTCGTCCTGCGCTGGCATCGGGGACAGAAATGACTGCTCCGCCCCTGGTGGAGCACCCGTCGAAGCAATCTACCGCACCGCAGGCAGGGCTGCCCCTCCCGGCCGTAGGCCGCGAGGGACCGGGCGAAGTACCCGCTGCGCCCCTCCACGTCCACGTACAGCGCGTCGAAGCTGGTTCCTCCCGCCGCGAGCGCCCGCTCCATCACCTCGCGGGCGGCGCGGAGGATCTCCAGCGCCTTCCTCTGGCTCAGCGCCGTGCCGGGGGCGTCGTAGCGGGTGCGGGCCGTCCACAGCGCTTCGTCGGCGTAGATGTTCCCGATCCCGGAGACGATCTCCTGGTTCAGCAGCAGGGTCTTGATCGCGCTGCGCCGGGTGCGCAGGGAGCGCGCGATCGCGGGCAGGTCCGCGGCGGGGTCGACCAGGTCGCGGGCGATGTGGGAGGCGCCCTCCGGCAGCAGGGCGTCGGGGCTGCCCGCCCCCGCGAGCGCCCCGTCGGCCGCCTCCACGAGCGGGCTGGTCCACAGCCCGCCGAACAGGCGTTGGTCGACGAGGTCCACGCGCGCCCCGTCGTCGAGGTGGAGGGACAGGCGGCGGTGACGCAGCGGATCGGAGGCGGGCCCCTCGGAGGGCACGGACAGCGCGGGCGGCACGCCGGGTGTCACGGCGGTCCCCTCGGGCGTCGTCAGGCGCAGCTGGCCGCTCATGCCCAGGTGGCCCATGAGCGCCTCGCCGGTGTCGGCGCCGTCCGGATCGGCCAGGCGCCACCACAGGAACTTCCCGCGCCGTGCCACGGCCGTGAGCGTGGATCCCTCGAGCGCGGCGCGCAGCCGGTCCGCTCCCCCGGCCTGGCGGCGGATGATCCGGGCGTCGAGCAGCTCGAGACCGGTCACGGTGCGGCCGACGGTGCGCGGCTCGAGACCGCGCCGGACGACCTCGACCTCGGGCAGTTCGGGCAATGCGCTCAGCCCCGCGGGATCAGCGGCTCGCCGCGCTCGGCGAGGACGCCGCGCACCGCGTTCTGGGCGGCCGCGAGCTCGGCGTCCTTCTTCGAGGCGCCGTCGCCGCTGGCCGTGACGATGCCGGGCACGGTGACGGTGGCGGTGAAGGTCTTCTGGTGCTCGAGGCCGGATTCGCTCATCGCGTAGGTGACGGTGGTCCCGCCCGCGGCGGCGATCTCCTGCAGCCTCGACTTGAAGTCGTAGCCGGTCTCAAGGAACTCGTCGGAGTCCAGCAGCGGTCGCAGCAGGTCCAGCACGAAGCGGCGGGAGACGTCCTGCCCGAGCGCGAGATGGACCGCACCGATCACGGCCTCGGTGGTGTCGGCGAGGATCGACGACTTCGCCCGGCCGCCGGTGAGGTCCTCGCCGCGGCCCAGCCGCACGTACGCGCCGAGATCGAGCTTGGAGGCGATCACGGCGAGCGCGCGGGTGCTCACGGTCGCGGCACGGCGACGGGCGAGGTCCCCCTCCGGCAGCGTGGGGTGGGCCGAGTAGAGGTGCTCGGTGACGGCCAGCTGCAGCACGGCGTCGCCGAGGAACTCGAGCCGCTCGTTGTGGGGCAGCAGGTCGTGCTCGTAGGAGAACGAGCGGTGGGTCAGAGCCAGTTCGAGGAGCCCGGACTCGCGCAGGTCGGCACCCTGACCGGCGTCCAGCGGGAGCCGGTCCAGCAGTCCCTGCGGTGCGGCGGCCTCGGTGGCGCGGCGCCTGCGCGCCATCAGGCCTCCTCGCCCTTGCGCGTGCCATCCTGCGGGTCGTCGTCCTGCGGGGCGTCGTCCTGCTGCGCCTCGTCGAGCAGGCCCTGCAGGGCGGCGAAGCGGGGATCGATCACCTCGTGGTGGTGGTCCGGGTCGTCCTCCATGCGGAAGCCGCACTGGCTGCACAGGCCGGGGCAGTCCTCGCGGCACAGGGGCCGCTCGTCGGCCTCCATCGCCAGGGCATCGCGGACCAGCGGCCCGAGGTTCACCTCGTCGGCCTCGAGGAGGGCGGTGTCGTCCTTCTCGTCGGCCTTGACCTTCTCGGGGTACATGAACAGCTCGTCGAGGCGGGTGGTGACGTCCTGGTCGACGGGGTCGAGGCAGCGTGAGCACTCGCCCTCGAGGTGCGCGGTGACGGTGCCGTGGGCGTAGATGCCCTCGACCACGGACTCGAGCTCGGCCTCGACGGCGATGTCCTGACCCTCGGGGACCTGCATCGCGATGCCGCCGGC
>CAZHSL010000361.1:0-3354 GCA_964535185.1 uncultured Corynebacterium sp. | reverse complement strand
CTCGTCGGCGTCATCCAGCGAGGTGTAGGCGATCTGGTCGAAAAACTCCTCGCGCGGGTGCCCGCCCGGCACCTCGCTGTCACGGCCGACGAACATGCGGACGTGGAGACCGGTGGGCGCCCACATCGCGACGAAACGGATCCGGTGATAGCCGCGCTGATGGAGGACGGTGACCGCCTCGAGGACCTGAAGGCTGAACTCGGTGCCGGTGACCGTGGGCGCACCCATCGACGAGCCGTGCAAGTCGTCGTAGACGGCGACGGGCATCGGAACCTCGAAGTAGTGCTTCTCCCGCTTCGCCTCGAGGCGTGCGCGCAGCTGCGCTCCCGCGAGGTCGAGCACCCGTATCTCTGACGAATCGGCGGAGCGGGCGTTGGTGACGAGGTACAGGTGGGAACCGGGGACCTGCTCTAGTGCCTCGACCTGATTCGGCTCGAGCCAGAGGTCATCCCCGCGGCCTGCGCCGCCGAAGGCCTTGATCTCGATGAGGCGCTTCTCGCCGGTGGCGTCGTCGATGCTCTCGACGTCGACGAGGCTGCCTGGGATGTGGCGGGCGTCCACGGCGGTGCGCCCGGCGGCCTTCTCGTGCGCGATCACATAGGCGATCGCGCGGTTCTCGGTCGCGTGGTTGGACATGGCGAGGAGCTTCGGCGGCTTCATGACGAGATGGTGGCACGGTGGGCTGACACTGGAGGTGAATTCACCGAGATCGTCGAGACGCTCGATGGCGCGGCCCTTTCGGAAGGCGCGGGCGAATGCATCGTCGCCGCTCCGGACGTCAGGGGTGGACCCTAAGCTCGTCGTGAGCCTCAAATTTCTCCGCTCCTCTCGACACCACTACAATTTCGCCAGGAGAACCACAGTGACTGCCTCGCTTCCCACACAGTTCGAAGATTTCCGTCAGCACGTTCTCGATCCTGCGAACGAAGATCAGCTCTTGGGCTACCTCACGACGTACTCCGCGGGTGGGGCGTACACCGGTGCCTATTTCCACGAGCTCACACACGCGGGCCCCTCACATCCCGATCAATTCGACATCAGCGATATCGCCTCACTGTCCCTGCTGTCCGTCACGCTGAACGGCCAGATGGCCAAACAGCTCACGACGAAAAACGAAGAAAGCGACTAGCTTGCGCGAGTGCTCGCTCGCGAGCCGGATCGAAACCTCGGTGAACTCACCACCGAGCAGGTGGAGAAATTGAACGGCAGTGAGGGGTTGGATCCCGCATGGAACCTGATCAGCAAAATCCACGGTGTGGGACCTACTCGCACCGCGAAGCTACTCGCCCGCAAGCGGCCCCGCCTGATCCCGATCTGGGACAGCGTGATCGCGCGAGTTTTGGGCCTGCCCAAGACGACTTCGTACTGGATCCATTTCCATATGGCCCTGACCGCTGACGGCTCCAGACTCGACGACAAGCTTTCCGAGCTCGCCCAGAAAGCAGGCGTCGGTGAGCGCTATTCGCGGATCCGGGTGCTCGACATCCTTGCGTGGATGTACGGCAAGGACAAGAAGAACTACCAAAGCACAGTCCTCACAGAGCTCGATGCCGAGCCTGACGAGGAGTAGCAGTAGCGCTCGAGGTCGCTCGAGCCGACCGGCTTCGGTGCTGACGTGGAGGACGTAGTGCCCGATTCTGCGGCAGGCCCGACTGTGACGGACGGCGAGGCGCTCGCAACGCTCGCACACCGCACCTTCGAGGACAGGGCCTGGGCCTACTCCTCAGTGATGTCAGGTTACGCCCCGAGCGTCGACTCCCGCACCACCAGCGAGCACGGCAGCGTCACCACGCCTGTCTCCTTCTCCCCGTTCATCATCCGCAGCAGGGCCTGGGAGGCCATATGGCCCAGCTTTCGGAACCCCATGTCCACACTGGTCAGTTGGGGGGAGCACTCGGTGGCGAGCACCTCCCAGTTGTCGTGGCTGACCACGGCGACATCATCGGGAACGGAGACCCCGGCCCTCGCCAACGAGTCCAGCGCTCCGCGCCCGATCTGGTCACTGGCGCAGATCAGGCCATCGAAGTCGGTGCCGCTGGCCAACAGATCGCGCACTGCCCTTCGGCCCCATGCCTCTGACCACTCACCGGAGCGGACCGGGGCGACCAGCTCCACGCCGGCCTCCTCGAGGACTTCGTCGATTCCGGCGTGGCGGTCCGTGAATGCCGCGTAGCTCGGATCGCCGGAGATGAGCGCGAGCTTGGTGCGGCCGAGATCGAGGAGGTGCTGAGTCGCCCTTCGCCCCGCATCCACGTTGTCGGGCACGAACGAGAGCGAGTCGGGATCCGCGCTCGGGGCGTAGACGTGGACGACGGGCACCGGCACGTCCATCGCAATCGGCGGGCGCGGGTCCGTGCGGCTGCCGACGAAGATGAATCCGTCCACCCCGCGGGCCATGAGCGCTTCGAGGTGGTGGCGCTCGCGGATCAGATCACCACGCGCGTCGGTGAGGAACACCGAGACGTTCTCAATTCCGAAACCGTCTTCGGCACCCATCATGATCTCCAAGACGGTCAACGAGCACGGCGCGAACTATCCGTCGGCCGCGATTCCGCCGGAGGCGGTCGCCGATGTCCAGACCACTGTGGGCCAGGCATGGAGTGCTGCCCTGGGCGGTCAGCAGGATCCTGAGGCGGCTGCCCAGACCGTCATGCAGCTGCTCGAGTCCGTCTCGGCCTGAGCCACCACTCACGAGGAGTTGTCGATGACGGCACACGCCGACATCAGATCCACGACGCCGGGGCGCCCCGGGACGGACCCGGCAGCCGGCACGCGCCGGAGACGGTCCCGACGTGGCGGCCCGCTCGGCACCAGGGCATGGTTCCTGGTGCCGGGAGTGGCGTTCCTGTTCTTCTTCTCGGCGATACCCATCTTCCAGCTGCTGCGGATGAGCGTCTCCGACGTCGGCTCGGCGACCCTGAACCAGCAGTGGCCGTTCGTGGGGCTGGCGAACTACCTCGAGGGCTTCGCCAGCGGCGCGATGATCGACGCGATCGTGCGCACCGTGGTGGTCGCCGCGATCGTGACCGGGATCGGCATGGGGCTCGGGCTCGCCGCCGCGATCGCACTGCGCACGAAGGGCCGCTGGTCAGCGATCATCCTGGCCGGGATGGTGTTCGTGTGGGCGCTGCCGCCGGTGGTCAACGGCTCGATCTGGAAGTTCCTGTTCGCCGAGGACGGGCTGGTGAACACGCTCGTGCTGCTGACCCCGCTGCGCTCGGAGCCGATCCCCTTCCTCTACGACGCGACGTGGGCGCTGATCTCCGTCGCCCTGGTGACCACCTGGGCCGTGATCCCCTTCAACGCCCTGGTGTTCCGGGCCGCGCTGCTGGGGATCAGCCCGGAGATCTTCGA
>CAZHSL010000360.1:0-3359 GCA_964535185.1 uncultured Corynebacterium sp. | reverse complement strand
CTCGAGCGTGATCTGCTCCTGGAACTTCTTCTCAAGGTCATTGCTCATCTTCATGGCCTTGACGGTAGCCCTCTCCGGAGCCCTTGTCACGTATGGAAAGGCTCGCCTGACCTGCGATGATGGGGTACGGGCAGGCTTACCTCACCGGCCGCCCGAACGGCCCGGACAGCCCCTGCGCGCCGGTCAGCCCGCGTTCTCGACCTCGATCACCAGCCCGGCGTCCGCAGGGCCGACGGTGACCAGCCAGGCGTGCTCGACGCCCTCGTCGGCGTAGGCCGTGCAGTCCGCGGTGTAGTCGGGGATGCCGGTGTCCACGCCGTCCGCGCACTCGACCTCGAGGCTCATCTCCTCGGGGCCGCGGGACTCGGCCTCGTCCTCGAGCAGGCCTGCGAGCTGCTCGGCATCGAGCACCTTCTCGTCGTGGCCGAAGCTCCAGGAGCCCTCGAAGAGGTTCTCACCCCCTGGGCCGTCCCCCTCGGAGCCGCCGCCATCGGAGCCGTCGTCGGAGGGTGTCTCCTCCTCGGGCGTGGTCGTGGGATCCGCGCTGTCCTCGGCCGCGGAGGGCTGCTCGGAGCCGCCTGTGCCGGTCTCCTCGCCGGGAGCCTCGGTGCCGCCCGTCCCGCAGCCGGTGAGGAGCGCCGTGGCGGCGGCGGCGCCCGCCAGGGCGGGGAGCAGGCGCCTGCGCCCGCAGCGGTGCGGCGCGCGGGCGGGGCGCCGAGAGAGCGGTCGCCGACCTCCTCGCAGGCGAGCGTGGGCGTGCGAGCGGTGGTCGTTTCCGTCGGCGGTCATCGCCGTCCCCTTCTCCGTGTCGATCCGGGGCCTCCCTCCAGTGTGAGGTGGGTCATGCTGGAGGTCCAGGGGTTCGCCGGGCCGTTCGTGCCGATCTCCGGTTGACTGGACCTCGTCGGCCTCGCCCGTCCCCGTTCCCGAGGAGAGTCATGACCACGCATCCCCGCCCGTCCGCTCCGCACCGTCCCGGCATCGTCGGCCACCGCGGCGCCTCCGCCCATGCGCCGGAGAACACCCTCGCCGCCTTCCGCCGCGCCCTCGAGGACGGGGCGCAGCTGTTGGAGTGCGATGTGCACCTCAGTGCCGACGGGCAGGTGGTGGTCATGCATGACGAGACCGTCGATCGCACCGCCGCCCCGGATTCCCCGCTGCGCACCGGGGCGATCAGCGACCTCACCCGCGCCCAGCTCGACGCCGTGCTGCTGGCGGACGGGGAGCGCGTCCCCTCCCTGGCCGAGCTGCTCGAGATGAGCACGGCCCCGCTGTTCATCGAGGTGAAGGTGGCCTCCGCAGCGAAGGCCGTGGCCGAGCTGCTGCGGGCGCTGCCGAGCGGCTCCCCGGCCGCCGCCTCCACCGTCATCTCCTTCCATGCCGACGCCTTGGCCGAGATCCGCCGCGGCGCCGGGGCGCCCGTGTCCTATCTGGTCGAGCAGGTCGACGAGCAGGCGATCGCCGTCGCGCGCGAGCTCGGCGCCGACGGGATCGGCCCGTCGATCAAGGGGCTCAGCCTGCGTGCGGCCGAGGCCGTGCACGAGGCTGGACTGGTGGTCAACCCCTGGACCGTCAACACCGTCGCCCAGCTCGAGGTGGCGCTGGCCTGCGGCGTCGACACCATCACCACCGACGATCCGGCCTGGGTGCAGCGCGAGCTCGACGTGCGCCTGGGGTGATCCCCCGCGGGGCCGCCCAGGCTGAAGTCAAGGGATTTTGACTTTTGCTGTCAAGGCCCCTTGACTTGGGTGTCAAGTGACCCTTACATTCGAGGTGTGTCCATCGCACAGTCACCTCGACCCAAGGAGTTCCCGATGGCCCCCTCCGCCCGCGCCCGCGCCAACCGCGCCTTCGCCCTCCGCTTCACCGCCGGCATCGTCCTGTACGGCGTGGGCCTCACCCTCGCCACGCTCGCCGACGGGACCGGGTTCCCGGCCTGGATCCCCGCCCTGCTGATCGTGCCTGCTGTGATCCTCATGGCCTGGGCGAACATCGACATGTATCGCAGCGGGGACGAGTTCCAGCGCCGCAAGATCGCCGAGGCGGTGCTGCTGGCCTTCGTGCTGTCCACCTCGCTGATCCTCGCCGTCGGCTTCCTGCAGTTCTTCCTGCTGCCCGCGATGAACTGGATCTTCGCCTTCTCGATCCTCATGCTCTCGTGGCTGGCGGGCACCGTCGTCTCCGGCGTCCGGTACCGGTGAGGGGGAGCCATGCGCAACGACATCAAGGCCCGCCGCGCCGAGCGGCGCTGGTCCCAGGCGGAGCTCGGTAAGGCCCTCGGCGTCTCCCGGCAGACGGTGATCGCCCTCGAGAACGACAAGTACGACCCGTCCCTCCCGCTCGCCTTCCGGATCGCCGCCCTCTTCGGATGCTCCATCGAGGAGATCTTCACCCCGGACCAGGACGAGGTGGACTGAACGCCCTCGGTCCGCCCGCCCCGGCACCACGGGCGCCCCGATCGGCCAGTCGCGATCGGGGCGTCCTCCTCGGTCGGTGCGCTCGTCGCCGGGGGCGCGGTTCCATGCACCCCTGATGGATGGTGTCCCGGTAGCTGGGGCGGAACCCCTCGGGCCGACGCGGCGTGACCTGCGCGACAGTCCTCCTCCGCGCAAAACCCCTGTGTATCGGCACGACAGGGGTCTGCATGTTCACTCGTCGAACGCTCGGTGCCTTCTCGCCGGGTGTCCGCGTACCCTGGGCCGCGCCGTGACCTCCGCCGCCGCGGAGACCCCCGTGACTCGGGGGCCCCGGGCCCCCTGAAAGGACCGCGATGCTCGACTCGACGCTCCAGGCGACCTACGACCAGGTTCTCCACCGCAACCCCGGAGAACCCGAGTTCCATCAGGCTGTCCGGGAGGTGTTCGAGTCGCTCGAGGTCGTCCAGTCCCGGCACCCCGAGTACCAGGACCACAGCATCCTGATGCGGCTGAGCGAGCCGGAGCGGCAGATCATCTTCCGTGTCCCCTGGGTCGATGACCAGGGCACCGTGCAGGTCAACCGCGGCTTCCGCGTCGAGTACAACTCCGCGCTCGGCCCGTACAAGGGCGGCCTGCGGTTCCATCCCTCGGTGAACCTCGGCATCGTGAAGTTCCTCGGCTTCGAGCAGATCTTCAAGAACTCGCTGACCGGCCTGCCCATCGGCGGCGGCAAGGGCGGCTCCGACTTCGATCCGCACGGCCGCAGCGACGGCGAGGTCATGCGGTTCTGCCAGTCGTTCATGACCGAGCTGCACCGCCACATGGGCGAGTACACGGATGTCCCCGCCGGTGACATCGGCGTGGGCGCCCGCGAGATCGGCTTCCTGTTCGGCCAGTACAAGCGCCTGACCAACCGCTACGAGGCGGGCGTGCTCACCGGCA
>CAZHSL010000359.1:0-3360 GCA_964535185.1 uncultured Corynebacterium sp. | reverse complement strand
CCGCCGGAGAGGGTCTCGGGCACGCGCACCTGGTCGGTGCGGCGGTCCAGGACCAGCAGGTCGAGCCCCGTCTTCCGTGCCCCGCGGGCCCCCGTGTCGCGCAGCAGCTCGAGGTCGGAGCCGGAGAAGAGGGCCAGGCGCGTGTTCGCCGCCTCGATGACGGCGTCGAGCCGCCACATGAGCACGTAGGTGGACAGCGGCACCCGCTCCCCGTCGCTCGAGCGGCCGGTGGCGAGGTCGGCGACGCGCACCACCACGCCGGCGTCCTCGCTGACGCTGCGCACCTGGGCCGAGGCGGTCTCGAGCGCGGCCCGGGCGGCGGCGCCGCGCTCGGCGATGCCCCGCTGCCGGGCGGCGAGGCCGGAGGCCTCCTGCGCCGCGGTGCGTGCGGCGGCGTGCTTCTGGGCGGTCTCGGCCACGTGCGCCTCCGCCTCCTGGCGGGCCTCGTCGGTCGCGGCGGCTTCGGCGATGCCCTCCTCGGCGAGCCCGTCGGAGAGCCGGGACTCGTCCACGGCGCGGGCCTGGACGAGCTTCTGCAGGCGGGTGCGCTCCTCGGCGGGCAGCACCGCGGCACGGGCCGCCTCGTCCGTGGCGAGGTCGGCGGTGCTCAGCGCGCGGGTCGCGTCCTCGGCGAGCTCGGCGGCCCGCTCCTCGGCCGCGGCGCGGGCGCGCAGCGCCTCCCGCAGCTCGGTCGCGGCGCGGGCGCGGGCGCGGTGGGCGCGGCGGCATGCGGCGATGGACTCGTCCTGCCCGCGGGCCTCGGCGATCCGGGCACGGTCGGTCTCGAGCGCCGTCGTTGCAGCGGCGATCTCGGCGCGCTCGCGCTCGGCGGCGAGGGCGTCGACCTCCTTGGCGCGGCTCAGGCGGGCGGTCTCCTCGTCGAAGGCGGTCAGCGCCGTCTCGAGCTCGGCGGCCCTCGCCTCCGCGCCGCGGGCCGCCCCGACCTCGGCCGTCGCCGCCTCGACGGCGGTCCGTGCGGTCTCGGCGGTGAGGTCCCCGGCGGCCTCGCGGAGCCTGGTGAGCTCCTGGCGGGCCAGGGCGTGCTCCTGCTCGGCGCGGGAGTGCGCGGCCTCGGCGGCTCGGCGCTGCGTCTCGGCGGCCTCGACCTGCTCGGGGCTGACGGCGTCGGCGGCGGCCCCTGCCGGATGGGGGTGCTCGACCGCGCCGCAGACGGGGCAGGCGTCCCCGTCGGCGAGGTCGACGGCGAGCTCCGCGGCGATCCCGGCGAGACGCCGACGGCGCAGCGCGGTCTCGGTCTCGGTCCGCTCCTGCGCGGTGCGCAGGGCGGCGGCGGCCTTCTCGTGGGCGGCCTCGACCTTCTTCTGCTGGGTCGCGGCGGCGGTGACGGCCTGCTGTCGTTCCTCCGCGGTGCGCAGCGCGAGGCGTGCGTCCCCGAGGGCGGCCGCCGCGGTGCGGGCCGCGTCCCGGGCGGTGACCTGCTCCGTGCGCCGGGCGGGCCGGGCTTCGAGCTGCTCGGTGAGGGCGGTGAGCGCGGTCGTCGCCGCGGTGAGCTGTTCGCGCCGTGCGGCGAGCTGCTGTTCGCGTGCGGGCAGGGCCTGTTCGAGCTCGACGAGCTCCTGCAGCGCGCCGGCCGCGGCGGTGGCCTCGTCGGCCGCGGCGACCAGCTGCTCGGCGGGCTCCTCCCCCTCCAGCAGGTCCACGAGCTCCGGATGCCGCGCGCGGGTGCTGCTCGCGAGCTGCGCGAGGGCCTCGACCGCGGTGGCGGCCTGCGCGGAGGCGGTGTCGCGGCGGCGCAGCACCTCGACGACGGGGCGCGCGGTCTCGTCGCGCTCGAGGGCGGCGCGGGCGGTGTCGAGGCCGGGCTTCTCGCTCTCGAGCCGCTGGGCGAGGGCGTCGAGCTCGCGGCGGCGGTCGATGCGCTTCAGCGCGGTGACGGCGGCGTCCGCGGCGGTCCGTGCGGTCTGCTCGGCGGCACCGGCGCTCTCGGCCGCCGCGGCGGCCTCGTCGGCCCGTGCGGTCACGGCGGCGAGGTGCTCCTCGGCGAGCTCGGCCAGCGGTGCGAGCCGCAGCCCGGCCGCGTGCTCCTCGAGCGCAGTGACCTGCTCGTCCTCGAGGGCGGTGGCCTCGGTGAAGCGGGCGAGCGCGGTGCCGAGGGTCTGCTGGGCGGCGTCGACCTGGCGCCGCGCCTGCTTGCGCATCTCTTCGAGCTGCTTCTCCACGCGGTCGTAGATCTCGGTGCCGAACACGCGCTGCAGCACGGCCTGGCGCTCGGTGGTGCCGGCGCGCAGGAAGCGGGCGAACTCGTTCTGCGGCAGCAGCACCGTCTGCGTGAACTGCTCGCGGGTCAGCCCGACGGCGCGCTGGATCTCGCGGCCCACCTCGTCGATGCGGGTGGCGATCACGTCGAGGCCGCTGCCGCCGCCGGCGGTGTCGGCGATGACGTCCTCGATCAGCTGCGGGGAGCCGATCCGCCACAGCACGGCCTTGGCCTGCTCCTTGGTGGTGCCGGTGCCGCGCAGCTTGGGGCGCTGGTACTCCGGGGAGCGGCGCACCCGGTGGATGCCGGAGGCGGTCTCGAAGATCAGGTCCACCACGCTCGCCTCGGCCGGCGGTGCGAACTGGGAGCGGATCCGGTCCGCGCTGGTGGCGCTGCCGGCGACCTGCCCGTACAGCGCGTAGACGACGGCGTCGAGGATGGTGGACTTGCCGGAGCCGGTGGGCCCTTCGAGCAGGAACATGCCGCTCGCGCCGAGGGCGGCGAGGTCGATCTCGACGGTGCCGGCGAAGGGGCCGATCCCCGTCAGCCGCAGGTGATGGAGCTTCACGAGGCCTCCTGCTGTCGGCGCGCGGCCGCGTAGGCGCGTTCCATGACGTCGTGCTCGGCGGCGGTGGGGGCCGCGCCGGTGACGTGGGCGAGGAAGTCGTCCATCACCTCGAGCGGGTTCTGCTCGCGCCGCACCACGGGGGTGCCCTCGCGGGCCTCGCGGCCCTCGGGCGCGTACTCGGTGACCAGCAGGTGCGGGTACGCCTCGCGCAGCTGCTCCTGCAGGTGGGCGGGACGGGCCGGGTCGGTGACGACGGCCTTGAGCCAGTCGCCGCCGTGCTCGGCCGAGCGGGAGAGGATCTCCTCGAGCGTGCCGCGCAGCTCGACCAGGCGGCGCGGCACGGGCGTGGCGATCCGGCGCACCTCGGCCGGGGTGCCGGGCGCGCCCAGCTCGATCATCAGCACGGATTTGCGGTGGTCCTTCTCGGAGAAGGAGAAGGCCAGCGGCGAGCCGGAGTACCAGGCGGGGGCGCCGACGAGGCGGGTGAGGTCCTGGCATCCGTGCAGGTGGCCGAGGGCCAGGTAGTCGATGCCGCCGAGCACCCCGGCGGGGACGGAGTCGACCCCGCCGACGG
>CAZHSL010000358.1:0-3367 GCA_964535185.1 uncultured Corynebacterium sp. | reverse complement strand
AGATGGCGACCTACAGCGCCGTCGGCACCCCGGGCGTGGTCCGGGACAAGGTCACGGAGTTCGCCGAGCAGACCGGCGCCGACGAACTCATCATCGCCCACCAGGGACCACGGGTGGAGCAGCGACTGCGGTCCGCCGAGCTGCTCGCCGAGGTGTATCTGAGCTGAGAGCCACTGCCTGCTGCGGCTCGTCAGCTCGTCACTCGCCGGGGCTCCACTCCTGGGTGGGGAGGGTATCCCAGAGGGAGGTGTCCGCCGCATCGATCGATCCGTCGGCCAGCGCCCGGGTCGCCGTTTCGAGGGTGATCACGGTCTGCCTGATCAGGTATCCGCTGCTGCGGGCCCCGAGGACCGAGCCCTCGTTGGAGTGGTCGGACATGCCGCGCATCTCGAACAGCAGGGTGGCGATGTCGTACTCCACGGCCAGCCCGTTGCGGCTGATCGTCTCGGCGGAGCCGCCGGCGTACTTCCCGAGCAGGCCCCAGCCCGTGGAGTCGACCGCGTCGTAGACGATGACGCCCAGCCGCTTCGAGCGCTCGACCAGATCCGGATCGGCGTTGGGGCTGGTCAGGTGGAGGATCGAGCCGGAGACCCACTCATCGCCGATCGCGCTGTAGGCACCCTGGTGGTGCAGATCTATCATGTAGTCGATGTCGTAGGCGGCGAGCGGGACCTTCCCCGACTCGCGACTCGCCTCGAGCAGGGCGGCGAAGCGGGAGGCATAGGCGGGGTCATCTGCCGCAGCACCGACGGGCGTCAGCGCGGCGAGGAGCTGGTCGGCGATCACCTCGGCGCTCCACCAGGCGGGGATCGACCTGCGCCATGGCGTGGTTTCCACTCGAGGTCGCTAGTTTCCGGTAGTGCCGGGAGTCAGCTGGGCGAACACGCCCCGGACGAACCCGCCGCCGCCGAATGCCGCTCCGGTGCGGACGACTGAGGGGCATCACCCGCTCGCGGGGGAAAGCCGGTGACCCACACCAGGTTCGGCGTCCCGTTCATCCTCTCGGGCTCACGCAGCAGCGGCATCAGCCTGGGCCGGCTCGTGGCGAGGTGCACGGTCTCGCTCCGCCCCCTTGTGTGCTCGGAGCGCTCGCAGAGCCGACACGATGGCGACGAGATCGACCACCTCCTGCAGGAGCGCACCCGCCACTGCGGGCAGGTAGCCGAAGGCGGCGACGAGCATCAGGCCCACCGAGATGATGATGCCCATCCAGATCGACTGCAGCGCGATGTGCACGGTGCGCCGCGACACATAGGCGACGTCTGCCACGCGTGCGATGTCGTTCGAGGTGATGACCGCTGCGGCCGATTCGCTCGCGACGGTGGCCCCCCGGCCTGCCATGGCGATGCCTATGTCCGCAGCTGCCAGCACCGGGGCGTCATTGATGCCGTCACCGACCATGAGCACGGGCCGCGGCCGGATGGCCTGCACGATCTCGACCTTGGTCTGGGGTGTGGTCTCGGCGTGGACCGTCTGGATGCCCACCGTCTGCGCGACGGACTTCGCGGTCGGCGCGACGTCGCCGGTCACCATCACGATCTCTGCCACGCCGGCTCCCCGAAGGCGGGAGATGGTGCCTGCCGCGTGCGGACGGATCGGGTCGGACAGGATGATGGTGCCGGCCAGTTCGTCACCGACCGACACGTACACAGCCGTCTCCCCGGCGCGGAGCTCGGGCCGGTCGATCGACACGGTCGCCTCCTCGATGAAGGCGGGCTTCCCGACCCGCACCACGGCGCCGCCGGCCAGGTGGGCGAGCACCCCGTTCGTCGCGACCTCGTCAGCATTCGTCACGTCCGGCAGCTCGAGCTGCTGCGCTCTCGCGGCTGCCACGATCGGATCGGCGAAGACATGGACGGAGTACTGCTCCGCGGCAGCTGCCAGCTGAAGCGTCTCGCTGCTGCTGCGGGAGGCCGGGTGGATATCCACCACGTCGGCCTTGCCCTGCGTCAGGGTGCCTGTTTTATCGAACGCGGCGGAACGCACCCGGGCGAGCATCTCCAGGACGCCACCGTCTTTGATGATGACGTTCAGCCGTGCGGCGGAGCTCATGCCCCCCATGAAGGCGACCGGGGCGGCGATGAGCAGCGGGCAGGGCGTGGCCACCACGAGCACCTCGGCGAATCGCACCGGGTCCCCGCTGAGGAACCAGGCGAAACCAGCGATGAGCAGCGCCACCACCGTGAAGGGCACGGCGTACCGGTCGGCGAGCCGCACCATCGGTGCGTGGGATTCCACTGCTCGTTCCACCAGTCGCACGATCGACGCATAGTTCGAATCGGCCGCCATCTTCTGCGCACGCATCGTGAAGCTCGCGGTGCCGTTCACCGTGCCCGAGAGGACATGGTCGCCGGCGCCATAGCTCACCGGGATCGGCTCACCGGTGACCGAGGATTCATCGATTGTCGCGTGCTCGGACAACAACTCCCCGTCAACGGGGAGGATCTCCGAGGATCGCACCAGCAGCTCGTCGCCGACCTGCACTTCGTCGATCGTGATGCTCTCCACCTCGCCTGTGCTGGGGTGGATTCGCTGCGCGAACGCTGGAGCTCGGCTCATCAGCTGGTCGAGCTCACGGCTGGCGCGGCGCGCGGCCAGGTCCTCCAATGCTTCGCCACCGGTGAGCATCAACGCGATGATGAGCCCCGCGACATACTCCTGCACCGCGAGGGTCGCGATCATGGCGATGACCGCGAGGATGTCGAGCCCCCAATGCCCTCGCATCAGATCCCGCACCATGTCGATCGCCGTCACGACGATCACGATGCCGAGCACCAGGTACGCGGTGACGGCGAGAGCGGTGGTCTGGCCGGTCGCCCAGAGCACCAGCCCGGCCGTGAGTCCGATGATCACGAAGATCATGAACTTGCGGCGGCGGAGGAACTCCACTGCCCGCGACGTCGAGGACGGCGCTTCTCGGGTGGGTGAGGCGATGGTCTGTGTCGGCATTTCTACGCCCTCGACCTTTCTTCCTGAATGTGGAGAGCGGGCTGAGGGGACTGGTGCGCGATCAGATGTCCGTTGAGGTCAGGCCGCCTGAGCGATCGCTGGCTTCATGATGGCCTCGTCTTCGAAGGGGGTCAATCGGCCGACCGTGCTTGTCTGCGGTGATGACGCTCAGCCGCGTTCAACCTCGGTGAGCGGCACCGTGCGAGCAGCGGCGTGATGCTCGAAGAGATCCTGGATACGCGCGACATAGTCAGGGTCATCCGCACGAGGTTCGATCGGTGGGATCGCGGCGAGGATCTGATCGGCGATCATCTCCGCACTCCACCAGGCCGGAATCGTTGTCCCGGCAAAGTTGCGCGCGGGCTCGTCGGCGTCATCCAGCGAGGTGTAGGCGATCTGGTCGAAAAACTCCTCGCGC
>CAZHSL010000357.1:0-3372 GCA_964535185.1 uncultured Corynebacterium sp. | reverse complement strand
CCTCATTCGCCTCGCCGAGCGCTCCATCCACTGCCCAGCTCGGGCGGGTCGGGATATTCGGCTCTTCAGAGTTGAGTGTGGGTGAGGCGTCGGGGCCTCCGGTGATGAGGAGCATTCGGAGGCGGTAGTGCTCGAAGTTGCGGAACCCGCGGGCGATGCGGCGGCCGAGTTCGATGATCCCGTTGACGGCCTCCGTGCCTCCGTTGCTGGCGCCGTCGGTGTCGAAGTAGGCCAGAAACACGGTCTTCCACCGGCGCAGGGTCTTTCCCAGCCGCGCGATCTCGGGGATCGGGCAGGACGGCAGGGTGTCGATGAGCCGCTGGGCGAACAGGCGCCCCTGCGCGGGCGTGGGCTGGTGGAACACGTCTCGGAGGTAGGGCATACGCAACTATGGTTGGGCATCGTCGAGGTCCTTGAGATCGGCGGGGGTAGAAGTCCGCTCATCATCGAGGACCTCGACCTCTATCCCCAGCTGCCCCGCATCACCGGCGCGCCCGCACTCAACTCTGAAGAGCCGGTGATGGCGCTGATGAGCACGGCGGCGGCGAGGACGAAGGTGGGCATGGCGCCGATGCAGGCGCCTGCGAAACGTGCGGACCCGGAGGGAAGATCAGACCGTGCCGCTCGCTCGGCGGCGAGGAGTGTTCCGCCCCTCGCGACGAGTGGCACGCTGAGGGCACGAACCGTGGATGAGGTTGCGCAAGCCGCCCCGGTTCCGAGCCTTCTCGCCAGCAAAGACAAGGGCTGGCAGTCCCGAGGCGCTCGTCTCCAGGCGAGAACTGGGACTTCTGAGCTCCCGCAGGGGCGAGCGCCCCTGTGGGCGGACGGGCCGGGCGATCGCGCCCGGCCCGTCCTGCATTCCCGGGGTGCGAACGGCTGCGCAGTGCTCCCCGGAAGGAATCCCGTCGCCCCTGCGGACCGCATGGTCGACTCCGTGACCAGCGGTGTCTTCGTCAATACCGGGTTTTCGGGGAACGCATGGCCATACTGGCGACTGCACCACCAATTCCTTCCCCCGACAGAACGGAGTTCCTCTCATGGGTCTTCTCTGGGCAATCATCTCCTGGATCATCATCGGTGCGATCATCGGCCTCATCGCCCGCGCCATCATGCCGGGCAAGCAGGCCATGGGCCTCGGGATGACGATCATCCTGGGCGTCGTCGGCGCGATCGTCGGCGGATTCATCGGCGGCCTCCTGGGAGGCGACGGTGTCAGCGGCATCCTCGACAACCCGTGGAGCATCGGCACCATCCTCCTCGCGGTGGTCGGCGCACTGATCGTCATGTTCATCTACGGTCTGGTGACCAAGGACCGCGTCTGACGCGCAGATCCCGGGCCTTCGGGCCCTCCACCGCTGCGGCGCCGTCCGGACTCTCCGGGCGGCGCCGCAGCGCGTCCGGGCCCGTCGGCGGGTGGATCCGTCAGCGGCGAGACGGAGGTCCCTGGCCACTTCGTCGGTGATGGGAGAGACTGGGGCATGGCCATCTTCGTTCCCCTGATCACCGCAGATCTGGCGCGAGCCGCCCGAGCGCTCGCGCAGGTCTCCCTGCTCGACCTCGCCGAGCACACCGGCCTGGACGCGGACCTCCTGCGCGAGGTGGAGCGGGGCCTGCGCTCCCTCACCCCGGCGCAGGAGGAGCGGCTGCACCTCGCATTCGAGGAGTTCGGCGTCGAGCTGCTGCCCGCCGACGACGACGCCGGAGTCGGCCACGGCGTGCGTCAGAAGTTCAACCCGCGCACTGTGAAGCGACTCGAGAACTGGGAGAACGAGGGCGGACCCTCCGCCGAGGACGACATCTGAGCAGAGCCCCCGCCTCGCGGGGACGACGGGTCAGAGAGGGACGTCGGCCGTGCGCCGCCCCACGTCCTGCACCGTGCGGCGGCCGGAGGACCAGCGCGCCGTGTCGGCACGGAGGGCCTCGAGGTCGCTCGGGGCGACCAGCACCGTGAGCAGAGCGCTGCGTGCGGAGTACTGCGTCGGCTCGACGGCGGCGCCGTGGGCTGTGGCCCAGAGCCGCACCGCGTTCTCCGCGATCCCCACCTCCGCCGGCGGCACCTCGATCCGGGCGACCGCCAGCTCGGTGCGTCGCAGCAGGGATGCCGCCGCCACGGCCTGCTCCACCCCGGCGGTGTAGGCGCGCACCAGCCCGCCGGCGCCGAGCTTCACCCCGCCGAAGTAGCGGATCACGATCGCGAACGTGTCCACGAGCCCGGCCTGCAGCAGGGACTGCAGCATCGGCATCCCCGCCGTGCCCGCCGGTTCGCCGTCGTCGTTCGAACGGTGCATCTCGGCACGGTCCGCCGTCTCGCCCAGCACCAGCGCGGTGCAGTGATGGCGGGCATCGGGGTGCTGGGCACGGGCGGCGCGCAGCAGGGTGTCGGCCTGCTCCACGCCCTCGACGCGATGCAGGCGGGTGAGGAACCGGGACTTCTTCTCGCTCAGCTCGGTCTCGACATCGGCGGCGAGGACCAGCGGTGCGGACATGTCGGGAAGTCTAGGCGGATCCCGGGGCGGACCGTGTCCGAGGCCATCCATGGCGCTAGCCTGGTGCGGAACCGTCACCACGTCAGGAGATCCCCGTGACCCAGCCTCCTCCGCCCAACTCCGGTCCGCTGTCCCCGCAGAACGGGGCCTACGCCCCTGGCGGGATGCCCGCGCCGGGCGCCCCGTCCCCGTACGGTGCCGCGCCGGGCCCGGCGAAGAAGCCGTCGAAGGCCCCGAAGATCCTGATCATCATCGGCTCGGTGATCCTCGGCCTCAGCGTCATCATCGGGGTGGTGCTCGCGATCATCGGGTTCACCGGCGCGGCCAGCAGCATGAACGAGCTCGAGGTCCTCGACTCCGGCAGCGGCACGATCACCGCCGAGGAGGGGGAGTCCCTCCAGATCTACGCCGAGGAGGGCGCGGCGATCCCGAGCTGCGAGATCGACGGGCCCGCGGTGGGTGCGGGCACCTCCCAGTCCAGCACCATCGGCGACGGCGGCACCACGTGGGTGTCGGTGGACTCCTTCACCGCCGAGCAGGCGGGGGAGTACGAGATCACCTGTGACGACGGCCCGGTCGCGGTGGGCCCGCCGGTCTCGATCGGCGGCATCTTCGCCGGTCTCGGCGGCATCCTCCTGGCCGTGTTCGGCGGGGCGCTGGGCTTCCTCCTGCTGCTGCTCGGCGTGATCCTGCTGATCGTCCGCAAGCGCTCGGCGTGAGCATCGCGGCCGGCGGGGGAGCGCCCTCCCGCCGGACCGCCCGCACGGTACGACGGAGCCCGGCAGGAGAGATGTCCTGCCGGGCTCCGTCGTGCGAGCCGTGCGGCTCGGGCGCCGTGTCTCAGGCGTCCTCGGTGATCAGCGGGTACACGCCGTTCTCGTCGTGC
>CAZHSL010000356.1:0-3373 GCA_964535185.1 uncultured Corynebacterium sp. | reverse complement strand
CCCGACCCGCCGGCGACGACCTCCGGGCGCCCGCTGCGGGTGCTGCTGACCACCGACTGGTGGGAGCCGGTCGTCAACGGCGTGGTCGCCTCAGTCCAGACCCTGCGGCGCGAGCTCCTCGCGCTGGGCTGCGACGTGCGCGTGCTGACCCTCTCCCAGGGCCTGCGCACCCGGAACGAGGAGGGCGTGTACCGCCTCGGCTCGGTCTCCGCGTCGATGGTGTACGACCGCGCCCGCATCGGCATGCCCTCGGGGCGCCGCGTGCTGCGCGAGATCCTGCGGTGGAGCCCTGACGTGGTGCATTCCCAAGCCGAGTTCTCCACCTATGTGTGGGCGCGCCGCATCGCCCGCACGCTCTCGGTGCCGCTGGTGCACACGTACCACACCATCTACGAGGACTACACCCACTACTACTCCCCCAGCCGCACCATGGGCCGCAAGGTGGTGGAGTCCTTCTCCCGCAGGGTGCTCTCGCGCACGGACGCGGTGATCGTGCCGACCGCCAAGGTGGCCCGGCTCCTGACCGGATACAGGGTGGACCGCCCCCTGCACGTCATCCCCACCGGGCTGGACCTCGAGCGCTTCCGCCCCGCTCGCACCGCCGGCGAGCACGCCGACGCCCGCGCCCTGCGCGCCGGTCTGGGGATCCGTCCCGAGCAGCGGGTGCTGCTGTCCGTCTCGCGCCTGGCCAAGGAGAAGAACCTCGATGAGGTGCTCGAGATGATGGCCCTCGCGGACCGGGAGGACACCGTGCTGGTGCTGGTCGGCGAGGGGCCGTACCGCGGCGCGCTCGAGGCCCGTGCGGCGGCGCTCGGCATCACGGACCGGGTCCGCTTCACGGGCGTCGTCGCACCGGCCGACATCCCGCGCTGGTACCGCATGGGGGACTTGTTCGTCGGCGCCTCCCTCAGCGAGACCCAGGGACTGACCTTCATCGAGGCGATGTCCAGCGGCCTCCCGCTGCTGTGCCGCCGCGACCCGTCGCTCGCGAGCGTCGTGGTCGAGGGTGTCACGGGCTGGCAGTTCGAGAGCCCCGCCCAGTTCACGACCCGGCTGAACGCGCTCCTGGACGATCCGCGCGGACGCGAGCAGATGTCCCGCGCGGCCCTGGACCGGGCCCGCATCACCTGCGACGCGCAGGAGTTCGGCCGCAGCGTGCTCAGCGTGTACCAGCAGGCCCGCGGGCGCCGCGAGCCGCTGATCGTGCGGCACGAGCCGGTGCCGGCATGAGCACGAGCACCGGTTCCCTCCCCCGTCTCCGTGCCGATTTCCCGGCGTCGGCCGCGGCGGCCGATCGGCCCGACGCGGGGACCGCGCCGCCCACGCGCCGGGATCCGCTGCGGCTGGCCGCACAGCTGTCCCCGCTGCTGGGGCTCGGCGTCAGCATCGCCCTGGTGTGGTGGGGGCTGGAGACGGGGGTGCTGCAGTCGCTCGAGAACCTGCAGGTGTTCATCGACTCGCTGGGCGCCTGGGGGCCGGTCGCCTTCCTGATCGCCTCGGCCGCCTCCGTGGTCTTCCCGATCGTGCCCGCCGGGCTGCTGGTGATCGCCGGCCCCGTGCTGTTCGGCCCGATCGAGGGCACGATCTACAACTACGTCGCCGTCTGCGCCGGGTCCCTGCTGAACTTCGCCATCGCCCGCCACGTGGGCCTGGGGCTCATCGAGCGGCTCTTCCGCCCGCGCACGGTCGAGAAGTTCCTGGGCTGGACCCGCAGCGGCCATTTCACCCGCGCGTTCGCCGTCGCGATCGCCCTGCCGATCGCTCCGGACGACCTGCTGTGCTACATCGCGGGCACCACGCGGATGCGGTGGCGCACCTACGTCGCGATCATCCTGCTGTGCAAGCCGTGGGCCCTGATCGCCTACGGACTGGGGGTCAGCGCCCTCGTGCTCCGCTTCCTGCCCTGGTGAACGGAATCCCGCCATGCTCATGAGGTCCCGCGCCCGTCGGCGCACCGCCCCCGCCCTCCCCGCTGCGCAGCATGCCGGCGCCGAGGATCCGCCGCTGCGGGTGCTGCTGCCCCGCGGGCTCGCCGCGCTCGCCCGCGAATCGGGCATCGGCGCCGCGATCCGCCACCAGGAGAAGGCGGTGCGCTCCCTGGGCCACGAGGTGGTCACCGACCCGCTGGGCCCCTTCGACGTGGTCCATCTGAACACCCCGTTCCCGGACACGCTGCTGCTGGCCCTGTGGGCACGGCTGCGCAGACGCCCGACGCTGGTGTGGGCGCACTCCACCGAGGACGACTTCCGCGACTCCTTCCCGGGCTCGAACCGTCTGGCCCCGCTGTTCCGGCGCTGGATCGCGCTCCTGTACCGCCGCGGGGACGCCGTGGTCACGCCGAGCGAGTACTCCAGGCAGCTGATCTCCGCGCCGACGTACGGGCTGCGCGCCCCGATCCGCGTGCTCTCCAACGGGGTCGACACCGGCTTCTTCCGCCCGGACCCGACCGCGCGGCAGCGGCTGCGGGACTCCCTCGGCCTGCCGCCGGAGGCCACCGTGGTGATCAGCGTCGGGATGCAGCTGCGGCGCAAGGGCATCCTGGACTGGGTGGAGGTGGCCCGGAGGATGCCCGAGGTCACCTTCGTCTGGTACGGCCGCACCGATCCCAGGCTGCTCACCGCCGAGGTGGAGCGCTCCCTGGCCGGCGCCCCCGCGAACGCGCTGTTCCCCGGGTACGTGCAGGCCGAGCAGCTGCGTGAAGCGTACTGCGGCGCGGACGCGTTCTGCTTCCTCACCAAGGAGGAGACCGAGGGGATCGTGCTGTGGGAGGCGCTCGCCTGCGGAGTGCCGGCGCTGGTGCGGGGGATCCCGCTGTACCGCGAGGCGATGCCCGACGGGGTGCTCACGCACCAGGTCGCGGGCGACGGGCCCGAGTTCCCCGGCCGGGCCGCGGCGAGGCTGCGGGCTCTGCTGGACGGGGAGCTGGAGGACCTCACCGCGGCGGGCCGCCGCGCCGCGGAGGGCGTGGACCTCGAGGAGGTCGCGAAACGGCTGCGGGAGATCTACCGGCTGGCCGGGGTGCGTCCGGTGCGCGGCGTCAGGAGCGGCGCGTAGGCCTCCACACCACCAGCGCGTTGCCGCTGCTGCGTCGGCGTGGACGCTCGCCGCGGCGCAGGGCGCTGATCTCCCCGTCCCGGTCGGCGGAGAAGACGCGCCGCTGGGCGGGGGTCATCGTCTCCAGGGTGTCGCGGACCCGGCTCAGCTGGTCCTCCAGCGCGGTCACCTCGTCCTGCAGCTCGAGGATGCGCTTGATCCCGGCGAGGTTGATGCCGTCCTCCTGGGAGAGCGCCTGGATCTCGCGAAGGCGCGCGATGTCGCGGGTGCTGTAGCGGCGGCCGCGGCCCCGGGTGCGCTGCGGGATCACCAGGCCCAG
>CAZHSL010000355.1:0-3373 GCA_964535185.1 uncultured Corynebacterium sp. | reverse complement strand
AGAGCCTCAGTCTTCCAAACTGATTACGCGGGTTCGATTCCCGTCGCCCGCTCCGCGAGACGATGAGCCGCGGCCCTCCGGGGTCGCGGCTCATCGCGTCCCCGGCGTCGGCACCGGCCCGCCCGACCGCAGCACCCCCGTCCCCCGGCGGCCGATCCGGTGCGCCGACGGGTTCGGGACCGCTCTGTCCGGATCCCGCTGGTGCCGCTGGCCGCGGCGCGGTTCACTGGGGGCATGGCAGAGATGACCGACGACGAGCGCTACGCCGCGATCCGCGCCCGCGACGCGCGCTTCGACGGGATGTTCTTCACCTGTGTGCGCTCGACCGGGATCTTCTGCCGGCCCTCCTGCCCCTCGCGCACGCCCGGTCGCGACCGGGTCGAGTTCGTCCCCAGCGCCGCTGCGGCGGTCGAGAACGGCTACCGGGCGTGCAAGCGCTGCGGGCCGCTGACTCCGCCGGGCACGGCCGACGACGACCCCGCAGGCGCGCTGGCGCTGCGGGCGCTCGAGCTGATCCACGGCGGGGCGCTGGATGCCGGGCCCGACGGCGGCACGCCGGTGAGCGCGCTCGCGCGGACGCTGCACGTCACCGAGCGGACCCTGCACCGGGCGCTGGTGGCGCGCACCGGCACCGGCGCGGTCGCCCATGCCCGCATGGCCCGGGCCCGCCGCGCCCATGAGCTGCTGCGCTCGACCTCCTGGCCGATGGCCGAGGTCGCCGCCGCCGCGGGGTTCGGCAGCGAACGGCAGCTGCACGAGACCGTGCGCCGGATCTTCGGGCGGGCCCCCTCGACGATCCGCGAGCTCGCCGCCCCGCGTCCCCGCACCCCGCACGGCTCCGGCCCGCAGACGGCCGACGCCCCGATGACCGACGGGGCGGACGGCGCCGCTGTGGTCCGCGCCGAGCTCGCGGTGCGCCGCCCCTTCGACGCGGAGGGGCTCGCACGCTGGTTCGCGGCCCGCGCGCTGCCCGGCGTCGAGCACGTCGAGGGGCTGCTGTGGCAGCGGGCCGTGCGTCTCCCCCACGGATCCGCCGTGCTGGAGGTCGACCTCGGCCCGACGGAGGGCCCGCTGCCGCTCACGGCGCGCCTGACGGATCTGCGCGACTACGCCGCGGCCGTCGCCCTGGCCCGGCGGATGCTGGATCTGGACGCCGATCCCCGCGGCATCGACGACGGACTCGCGTCGGCGGTGCCGGCCCTGGCGCCGCTGGTCGCGGCTCGCCCGGGCGTGCGGCTGCCCGGCACCCCGAGCCTCGCCGAGGCGCTGCTGTGGGCGATCGTGGGCCAGCAGATCAGCACCGTGCGCGCCCGCGCCCTGCTCGAGGCCGCCACCGATCTGGCCGGTGAGGAGGTCCCGGCCGGGCTGCGCACCGCGCATGTGCACCGGCTCGCGATCGACCCCGCCGAGGCCGGCGCCCGGGCCGAGGAGTGGTTCCGGGGCCCGGGCGCTCGGCGCCGCACCCTGGTCACGGCGCTCAGCGCTCCGCCGGACCCCCACCGGCCCGTCCCCGAGCTGCGCGAGCAGCTGCTGCGGATCCGCGGGGTCGGCCCGTGGACCGCCGACTACGCCCTGCTGCGAGGGGCCCGCGCCGTCGACGTCGCACCGTCCCGGGACGTGGCGCTGCTCGCCGCGGCCCGCGCCCTCGGCCTCGCCCCGGACTTCGACGCCCTCGACACGATGCTCCGCGCCGCATCGCCCTGGCGCAGCTACGCGGTGATGCATCTGTGGCACCACCGTGACTCGCTCCCCGCGCACCAGCGCACCCTGAGGAAGGACCGCTCATGACCACCGCCCCCGCCGTCCCCGCCCGATCCCACCGCCTGGTCCCGACCCGTCTGGGCACGTACGTGCTCGCCGCCGGGGACGACGGCCTGGTCGGCGTGTGGCGCCAGGACCAGAAGCACTTCCCGGCACCGGCACGGCTGGGCGGCCGGGACCACGGCGACCATCCGGTGCTCGAGCAGGCCGAGGACCAGCTGCAGCAGTACCTCGCCGGCGAGCGCGAGGACTTCAGCCTGCCGCTGGCTCCCGCGGGAACGGACTTCCAGCGGGCGGTCTGGGACCACCTGCTCACGGTCCCCCGCGGCACCACGACCACCTACGGGCGCATCGCCGCCGCCCTGGGCAGGCCCCGTGCGGCCCAGGCCGTCGGCGCCGCGGTGGGCTCGAACCCGCTGTCGATCGTGGTGCCCTGCCACCGCGTCGTGGGGAGCACCGGAGCGATGACCGGATACGCGGGCGGGATCGAGACGAAACAGGCACTGCTGCTCCTCGAGGGCGCACTGCTCGCGTGACACCATGGACGGATGACCGTGTCCGCTCCGTCCGAGCCCTCCCGCCAGCCGTTCCGCTTCCCCGTCGCCGCCCGCTACGCGGGGATGGAGTCCTCCCCGCTGAAGGACATCTTCGCCCTGGCCGCGCTCGACGGCGTGATCTCCTTCGCCGGTGGGATCCCTGATCCGGAGCTGTTCGCGGTCGAGGAGGTCACCGCGGCCTACGACTGGGTGCTCACGCACCGCGGCCACCGGGCGCTGCAGTACGGGGTCAGCGAGGGCGAGGCGGAGCTGCGCGAGCAGGCCGCGCGCCGGCTCTCCCGCGACCTGCCCACGGACGCCTCGCAGATCCGCGTCACCTCCGGGTCCCAGGAGGGCCTGTTCGTCGTGGCCCAGGCCATGCTCGAGCCCGGTGACGTGGTGCTGGTGGAGTCCCCGACCTATCTCGCCGCGGTCCAGGCCTTCTCCGTCCACGGCGCCCGCATGATCGGGGTGGACACCGACGACGACGGCGTGATCCCGGAGGCGCTCGAGGAGGCGATCCGCACCCACCATCCGCGGATGGTCTACCTGATCCCCACGTTCCAGAACCCCACCGGCCGCACCATGCCCGTCGCGCGCCGCGAGGCCGTGGCCGAGGTGCTCCGGCGCACGGACGTGCCGCTGATCGAGGACGACCCCTACGGCGCGCTGAGCTTCTCCGGTACCACCTGGTCCCCGATCGCCGCGCTGCCGGGGATGGGCGAGCGCACGATCCTGCTGAACTCGATGAGCAAGCTGATGAGCCCGGGGGTGCGGATCGGCTGGATGCGCGCGGAGGGCCCGGTGCTGGACACCCTCGCGGTAGCCAAGGCTGCGATCTCCATGCAGTCCTCGGTGGTGGACCAGCTGACCGTGGCCCGCTACCTCGAGACCGCGGATCTGGACGCCCACGTGGCCCGCGTCAGCGCGATCTACCGCGAGCGCCGCGACGCGATGGCCGCCGCGATCGCGCCGGTGCTGCCCGCCGGCGCGCACGTGACCCACCCGGAGGGCGGGATGTTCCTGTGGGCCGCGCTCGGTGAGGGCTACGACGCCCAGGCCATGCTCGCCGACGC
>CAZHSL010000354.1:0-3383 GCA_964535185.1 uncultured Corynebacterium sp. | reverse complement strand
GAGTTCCGCACCTTCGTCGATCCGGAGCGTCCGATCCCCGCCTACATCGCGGCGCTGACCGGGATCACCGATGCCGCGGTCGCACAGGCCCCCTCCATCCGCACGGTGCTGCCGATGTTCCTGGACTTCGTCGGCGATGCCGCACTGGTGGCGCACAACGCCCGCTTCGACGTCGGCTTCCTCAGCGCGCAGGCCGCGGTCTGCGGGATCACCTGGCCCCGGCCCCGAGTGCTGGACACCCTCGCCCTCGCACGCACGGTCTTCCGCCGCGACGAGGTCAGGGACCACAAGCTCTCCACCCTCGCCCGCCATGTCGGGGCGAGCATCACCCCGGACCACCGGGCGCTCTCCGACGCGCGGGCCACCGTCGACGTGCTGCACGCGATCATCGAGCGGCTCGGCGCTGCGGGCGCCTCGACGCTCGAGGACCTCGGCACCGCCCATCGGCGCGCGACGCCGGCGCAGCTGCGCAAGAAGCACCTCGCCGACGACGTCCCGCCGGTCCCCGGCGTGTACCAGTTCCTCGACGGCCGCGGCGCGGTGCTCTACGTGGGCACCTCCCGCAATCTGCGCTCCCGGGTGCGCACCTACTTCACGGCGGCGGAGACCCGCCGCAAGGTGCTGGACATGCTCCCCCGGGCCGAGTCGATCCGCACGATCGAGTGCGCCACACCGACCGAGGCGGCGATCCGCGAGCTGCGGATCATCGCGCGGGAGAAGCCCCCCTCGAACCGTCACGGGCTGCATCCGGAGAAGGCGCACTGGCTGCGTCTGGCTCCGGGCGGGCAGGGCCTGCGCGCCGCCCGGCTGGCGAGGACGGAGACCGACGGCTCCGCCCAGATCGGGCCTCTCGCCTCCCGGCACGAGGCCGAGCCGCTGCGCGCCCTGCTCACCGATGCGATGCTCGGCCGGGGTGCCGGGTTCGAGGCCGACGCCCACCGGGAGGTCGCCTCGAGCGGGCACCGCGCGCGGCTGCGACGGGCGATGGTCGAGGATCCCGCCGAGGTGCTCGACCATGTCGCGGCCAGGCTGCGCACCCAGGTGGAGGCGGGCCGCTACGAGGAGGCGGAGAAGCTGCGCCGGCTCGCCCGCTCCTTCCTCTCGGCGGCTCGCCGCGCCTCGAGGCTCCGGGCCCTCGCGGAGGTGCCGCTGCTGATCGCGGCACGCCCCAGCACGGAGCCGGTGATCGGCGGGCGCGGCTGGGAGCTGCTGGCCATCCGCCACGGCCGCTTCTCCGGCACGACCCTGGTCGCCTCCGGCAAGGATCCGCTGCCCTTCGCCCGCTCCCTCGAGCTGACGGGTGCCGGGGAGGCGGAGCTGGCCGCCCCGCTGTGCCAGGGCTACCACCAGGAGGCGGAGATCCTGCTGACGTGGCTCGAGGGCGAGGGGGTCCGCACCGTGCTCGTCGACGGCACCTGGCAGGTCCCGGCACGGGCCCGCTTCGACCAGGAGCATCTCGCACTGCGCTTCGCGCGGACCGCCGTGACCGCGGGGGCATAGGCTCGGAGGGAACATCCCGCCGTGCCCGGCTCCCGTGTCGAAGGAGAACCCATGATCACCGCCATCGTCTCGATCGTCGTCGAGCCCAGCCGCATCCCCGAGGTCGCCCAAGAGGTCGTGGACATCGAGGGGATCGAGCAGGTGTACTCGGTCACCGGCGACGTCGATCTGATCGCCGTGGCCCGGGTGCGGGCGCACGAGGACCTCGCCGGCGTGATCGCCGGTGCGCTGAGCCGGGTCGACGGCGTGCTGGACACCACCACGAACATCGCGTTCAAGACCTACTCGAAGCGCGACCTCGACGCCGCCTTCGACCTCGGTATCGACGGCTGAGCGACGTGCTGCGAGCTCGCGAGCGGCAGGAGCTCAGCCCATGAGCGGAGGCTGAGCGACGTGCTGCGAGCTCGCGAGCGGCAGGAGCTCAGCCCATGAGCAGAGGCTGAGCGACGTGCTGCGGGTTCGCGAGGAGCTCAGCCGCGGCGGGCGAGGACCTCCTGCGAGGCGGCGGCCCAGCGCTCGACGAGCTCCGCGGGGCGGCCGGAGTCCAGCGCCGCGGTCACCTCCTCGAAGGCGCCCACGAAGCGCTCCTCGAACCCGTCGGACGCCTCCTGGTCGATGCCGTCGAAGGCGACCACCCCGGCAGCGGCGTTGAGCAGCACGGCATCGCGGACCGGCCCCATCCGCCCCTCCGTCACCCCGGCATAGAGGTCACGCGCGACCTGCGCGTTCTCCTCCGCGCTGCCCCCGCGCAGCGCATCGTGCCCGCTGCGCGGCAGGCCCAGCAGGGTCGCCGGGTCCAGCACGTGCTCGCGCACCTGCCCGCCGCGCACCTCCCAGACGTCGGAGGGAGCGGTCACCGTCAGCTCGTCCAGGCCGTCCTGGCCGCGGAAGACCAGTGCGCTCGTGCCGCGGGAGGCGAAGACGCCCGCGACCGTGGGCGCGATCACCGGGTCCGCGACGCCGACGGCACCAGCGCGCGGCCGTCCGGGATTGGTGAGCGGCCCGAGGATGTTCATCACGGTGGGGATCCCCAGCCCGCGGCGCGCCTCCGCGGCGAACTTCATCGACGGGTGGAACACCTGGGCGAACAGGAACGTCATGCCGATCGTCGCGACCAGCTCCTCCACGTCGCGCACCGGGAGGTCCAGGCGCACGCCGAGCGCCTCGAGCACGTCGGCCGAGCCCGACTTGGAGGTCGAGGCGCGGTTGCCGTGCTTGACCACCGTCCTGCCGGTCGAGGCGATCACCATCGAGGCCATCGTGGAGATGTTGACGGTCTGGGCGAGGTCACCGCCCGTGCCGACGATGTCGACCGCGCGCTGCGGTGCGTCGATCGGGTGGGCGTGGGCGATCATCGAGTCCGCCAGCGCCTCGAGCTCGGTGCTGGTCACCCCCTTGGCCTGCAGCGCGACCAGGAAGCCCGCGAGCTGCACGGGGCTGGCCGCCCCGGACATCACCTCGTCCATGGCCCAGGCCGCCGCAGCCGCCTCCAGCTCCTCGCCGCGCACCAGACGCGACGTGATCCGTGACCAGGTGGGGGTGTTCTCGCTCATGCCCCGATCATCGCATCACCGCACGTTGCGCCGTCGACCTGATCACGGTGCGGATCACGGAACGATCACGGCCACGCAGGCCCAGGTCACCGTGAAGGGACGGGAGCGTGTCCTGGTTCGTGACACGTCGTCAGGAGGGATATGCTGGCCCGGTCCGCCCGGGGCGCAGGCCCCGCGATGTGCTCGGTCGTCGTGTACCGGCACACCGAATCTGACGACACGACATAATGGTGACGTGACTACTGCGACCCTGACTGAGCGCCCCTCCGCCGCTGCCGCCCCAGCGGTCGGCCGCCCGAACCCGACGCAGATCGGCACCCTCGTCTGGCT
>CAZHSL010000353.1:0-3384 GCA_964535185.1 uncultured Corynebacterium sp. | reverse complement strand
CCGGGGAGACGATGTCGGGACGGTTCAGGACGTTGGAGACGGTGCCGACGGAGACGCCCGCATGCCGCGCGACGTCCTTCATGCCCACCACGCGCGTCCCGGCCACTGCCCGCTCCTCTCGCAGAACTCCACGGTCCGCGGAGCACCGGGACCTGGTCGTCGTGACATTATCGCGCAGCAGGGTCCGCTCCGTGCTCGGAGCGGCTCGACCTCGACGGAATGCGCCTTTTCCGACATATGCTCATCCCACCAGCACAGGCGGGGCGAGGCGAGGCGACTCGCGTCCGGGGCCCATGCCGATGACGGCTCCAGGAGGCCATGATGAGCAGCACCTCGCGCACGCCCTCACCTGACCACCCCTTCCGCGGGGCCGGCACCTCGGCACCCGCTGAGGCGTGGTCCTCCGGAGGGCCCGTCGGGAACGGTCCGGCGCCGGGGCGGGCGGGCTCCGGGGCCCTCGCACGGCTGTTCACCGTGCTGTACGCGCTGATCGTGACACCGGTGGCCACGGGGCTGATCGTGTACGGCGGGATGCCATGGCAGCAGTATCTGCTGATGAGAGCCACCGGCCTCGAGGAGCTGCTGCAGTTCCTGCTCTCCCCGAGCGGCCTGCCCTCGCTCCTGGCCCTGGCGGGCGGCCTGCTGCTGCTGGTGTCCGTGGTGGCCACGGGGCTCGCGAGCTCCGCCGGGCTGCTCAGCGTCAGCCTGCTCGGTCTGCTCCCGCTGAGCCTGTCCATCGTCCCGCAGCTGCTCACCTCGCTGTTCGAGGTCCTGCCGGAGGTGCTGCGGCCGGCGAGCTACGGGATCTTCGCCCAGGGCGTGGCGCTGGTGCTGTACCCGGTGCTGGGCGGGATGGGGCTGGCCCTGGTGATCGCACGTCGACGCCCCCGCCCTCACCTGGCCGTCTCGCTGCCGGGCGTGGTGGCGCTGCCGGTGGTCCTGCTGCTCGGCGCCTGGCTGACCATGTACGGGTACGCGATGGTGATGCGCACCTTCAGGATCACCTTCGGTGCGGAGGCGGCGCCCGTCCCTGCGCTGCTGGCGCTCGGGGCCGGGATGGTGCTGCTGTGGCTGGGCGTCGGTGCCGCCGGCGGATCGCCCTACGCGCTGGTGCTCCCCGCGCTCGTGCTGCTCGTGTTCTCCGCCGGGTTCCTGCTGCCGGACTTCTTCTCGATGCTGCCGGCTTTCCTGTTCTCCCAGACCGGTGGCGTGCTGATGTCGGTGGTGGCGACGGGCACCGGCGCGGCGATCGGCCTCGCGATGCTGGCCCACACCGTGGTGCAGCACACGGTCTCCTCCCGTGCCCGGCGCCGGCTCGCCCATCCGTCAGCTCCCTGAGCGGCGCAGCACGGGCACCGCACCGAGGCCGGTCGCGACGCCGTCCAGCATCCGGTCGAGCTCCTGCTGCTGGAACCTCTCCCCGTAGGCCGCATGCGCCGCCGCGACCTGCGCGGCGGCGGCCTCGGCGTTGTCCTGTCGGGCGGCGGCCGCGGCGGTGGTGCCATGGATCCGCAGGCCCAGGCGCGTGGCCCCGGCACGGAGCAGGCCGGTGAGGTCGAGGCGGTACGGGGGTCGCCACAGCAGCCCCACCTCCTGCCCGTCCACCAGCACGGCGGCGATCTCGCGCAGCGGCGGGTCGAGCAGGGCACGGTAGCCGCTGCCCCCACCCATCGGCGACAGGGCCGTGCCCTCGCCGAGGTCCAGCACCAGCGGGCCCCGGGCGCTGTGCTCGTCGAGCTCCACGACGGTCTCCAGCAGCAGCGGCCGGCTGTCTGCGGCGTCGACGCCGTGCAGCAGGTGCGGCAGGGTCACCGGCCGGGGCTCCTCCCCCTCCCGGGCGAGGGTCCAGGGGCCCTCCAGGCGCAGCGGGGCGGGCTCGGCGGCGTTCCCGGGGACGGGCTCGGCAGCGTTCCCGGGAGCGTCCGCCGTCGGGGCGGGGTCCGGCATCTCGTCGGTGACCAGGAGCAGCACCGCCTGGTACGGGTGCAGCACGATCTCGCCGCCCTCGGCCGGGAGCGCGCGCTCCGTCGCGTCGCCGGGGTCGAGCAGCCGCAGCGCGGCACGGGGCGTGCGCGGGGCGACCTGGAGGGTGCGACGGGTGGGTCCGGTGTTGGCCAGCAGGTGCAGCTCCCCGTCGGCGAGGCGCCTGCGCACGGTGCCCACCTGGCCACCGTCGCCGACGAGCCGCAGCGGTGGGGGCAGCACCTCCCGCAGCGCGTCCGCGAGCGCGCTGTCCCCGCCGCCGTCGGCCGCGTCCTGTGCGGTGCCCGCGGCGCCGGCCATCGAGAGCGTGGCGTGGTCCGTCAGCTCGTCGTCGTCCTGCTCGTCGGTCGGCATCGGCACCGGGATCCCCGCCGGGTAGGCCGGGGAGTCGATGGCGAGCACGGTGCCGCCGGCCGCGCGCACCCGGTCCAGCCAGGCCTCCGCCGCGGCCGGCAGGCGGGTCACCCGCGGCAGGACCACCACGGCGAAGTCGGCGGGGTCGACGTCCGGCAGCACGTCGTCGTCGAGCAGGTCGAGGTCGTAGCCGGCGCGGCGGATCGCGGCGGGGATCTGCTCGCCGATGTGGGCGCGGCAGGCCGCCCAGAGGTCGTGCCCGACTCCGCGCGCGGCACGGACGTCGCCGTAGGGGAGGTACAGCGCGACATCGGCGCCGGGCTCCCCTAGCCGCAGGGGCGCGCACAGCCGGGTCAGGTGCGCGGTGAGCTCGGGCATCGCGGGCCACCAGGCGTTGCGGTCGTCGAGCGCGCCGGCGGCGTAGAAGGTCCAGCCGAGCCCGTCGACGCCCGGGGCGGAGTAGGGCCAGCCGTGCCCCACGAAGTGCGTGATCCCCAGCAGCAGGTGCTCGTGCGCCTCGCCCAGCAGATCCAGCGGGGCGGCGCGGAAGGACGGGGAATGCACCCAGGTCCACACCTCGCTCGAGACCACCTCGCGACGGTCCGCGTGCGCGGCCGACGACGCCCAGCGGGACTGCGTCAGCGCCGTCCACCCGGCGCCCTCGCCCTCGATCAGGTGCGCGCCGCGCTGGGCGCCGAGCGTGATCGGCGGCTGCCCGTAGCCCTGCAGGCGGAAGCGCACTCCGTGCTCCTCGGCCCAGGCCCGGCAGGTGGCGACGAACCCCTCCTCGACCAGCTCGGACAGGGTGCGGCCGTAGTCCTCACGCACCTGGTCCGCCCCCGGTGCGTCGATCTCGAGCAGATGCAGGACGGGCAGCAGGTCGTAGCCGCGCCGCTGATGGAAGCGCTCGGGCAGGGCCGCGGTCCAGCCCGCCTGGTACACCTCGAGGCTGTCGCTGAACACCGAGCCGAGCAGCTCGGCGGGGACCGCTCCGAGGATCGCACCGCCCACGGTGTCCAGGTGGTGGCGCACCGCGGCGGCGCTGAG
>CAZHSL010000352.1:0-3390 GCA_964535185.1 uncultured Corynebacterium sp. | reverse complement strand
CGACGCGTGCGTCACGCCTGGGCGTCGCCGGCATCCCCCAGCGCCCGCTCGCGCACCTTCTGCACGTGCGAGCGCATCGCCTCGGTCGCCGCGCCGGGATCCTCGGTGGCGAGCGCCTCGATGATCACCTCGTGCTCGACGATGGCATCGCGGACGTCCGTGACGCCTCGGTGCACCGTGCTGCGCAGCCGGTGCACGAGCGCTCCCAGGCTGTGCGAGATGTCCAGCAGGTAGCGGTTGCCGCTGCGGGAGATGATGATGTCGTGGAACTCCTGGTCCCGCGCGTAGTACTCGGTGGTGAGCGCGACGTTCTTCACGCCGGCGTCCAGGGCCTCGATCACGGCTTCGCCGCTTCGACGGTGCCGCTCCTGCGCCTGACGGAGCTCGGGCAGGAAGTCGTGTGCCGACGGCGCCGCCAGCCGGATCGCCGTCCCCTCCAGCATCTCCCGGGCCTCGAACAGCTCCAGGAGCTGGTCCGGTCCCAGCGGCGGGGCGACGCGATATCCCTTGCGCGCCTGGCGGGTCACCAGGCCCGTCCGTTCGAGCTGGACCAGTGCCTCGCGCACCGGCGTCGGTGAGACGTCGAGCTGCCGAGCGATCGTGTCGATGGACAGCCTCGTGCCCGGCGTGGTCTCGCCTCTGAGCAGCATGTCCAGCACGCTGTCGTAGACGTGCTCTCGCAGGCCGCGGCGCGAGAGGGTCCCCGATTGCAGCGCGAACGCTTCCCCCGATGCGCCGAGGTCCTCACTGGGAATCATGGCGACAGCGTAACCGCCGCACTCGGCCGCCGATCCCCACCTCAGCCCCGCCGCGCACCACGGATTGACACACCCCACAAACCCTATATGATCTTCGATATATAACTTCGGGCGACGGGGTCCCGTGTTCGTGAGGCGCACAGCGCAGAGCACGGCACCTCGACCGCACCGCCTCTCACCGTCGAGGACTCCCAGGTCACGGCCTGCTCGGCGCCGTTCCCACCCCTCCTGAGGAGAACTGCATGACGTACCCGATCGCCACCATCGCCGTCGTCGGCTCCGGATACATGGGCGGCGGCATCGCCCAGGTCTTCGCTCGCGCGGGCTTCTCCGTGCTGATCGCCGATCAGAGCGCCGAGGTCGCGGCCGCAGCTCACCATCGGCTCGTCGAGGAGGCGCAGCGATTCGAGGACCGCGGCCTGTTCGCGGGCGGCGCGGCCGCGGCGATCAGGCAGAACCTCTCGGCCGCGAGCTCGGTCGACGAGGCCGCGGCCGCCGCCGACCTCGTCATCGAAGCGGTCTTCGAGGACCTCGAGGTCAAGACCGCGGTACTCCGGCAGATCTCCGAGGCGGCGCGCGCCGAGACCATCATCGGCACCAACACCTCGACCATGTCCGTGAACACGCTGAAGCCCGCGGTGAGCCACCCCGAACGGTTCTTGAACATCCACTTCTTCAACCCCGCCCCGTTCATCCCGGGAGCGGAGCTCGTGGCAAGCGACGAGACGAGCGATGCCGTGGTCGAGGCCGTCGTCGACGTGCTCACCCGCGCCGGCAAGCGCCCGGCCGTCGTGGGCGACACCCCCGGCATGGTGGTCAACCGGATCCAGTACGCGATGCTCAGCGAGGCCTTCCGAGTCGTCGAGGAGGGGGTCGCCTCCATGGAGGCCATCGACACCCTGATCCGCAACAGCCTCGGGTTCCGGCTGGGCCTGGTGGGCCCGTTCTCGATCGTCGACCAGGCCGGGGTGGACATCTACGCCAGCTGCTACGGGATCCTCGAGGAGGCGTTCGGCGAGCGCATGGCCGCCCCCGAGAGCCTGCTCGCCGCCGAGGCCGCCGGCTCCCACGGCACCAAGGTGGGCCGCGGGCTGCTGGGCAGCTACGACGACGCCGCCCTGTCGGCGCTCCGTGAGTACAGGGACCGCGCCTACGTGCGGATGGCGTCCCTGCAGGACGACCTGGGGGCGCCTCCCGCGCCTGCGCGCCCCAGCACCGACTGACCCGGGTGCGGTCGGCCACCGCACCCTTCCCTGCACGACCCGATCAATGGAGATGAAGTGTCACAACCCGCCATGGCTGTCATCGACGCCGACCCGTACGTCCGCAGCGCCGGCAAGGTCCTCGAGCCTCCGCGGGGCTGGCGCCCCTCGCTGCGCTTCCTCGGACCCGGCATGGTCACCAGCGCGGCGGTGATCGGCTCCGGCGAGCTGATCACCGCGACCGCGCTCGGTGCGAAGGTCGGCTTCGTCCTGCTGTGGATCATCCTCCTGTCGACACTGGTCAAGGTCGGGGTGCAGATCGAGCTCGCGCGCTGGTCGATCTCCACCGGCAAGCCCTCGGTGACCGGCTACAACGACGTCTCCCCACGGATCTTCGGCAAGAGCTGGATGTCCTACCTCGGCCTGCTGAACTTCACGCAGGGCATCATCGGTCAGGGCGGCGTGCTCGCCGCCGCGGCCTTCGCCTTCTCGGCCGCGCTGCCGGTCCTCGGGGCGCCGCTGTCGGCGGCATCGCTCGCCTTCTGGATCATCCTGATCGTCGGGATCACGATCGCGATCCACATGACCAACAAGTACGAGATCGTCGAGCGCCTGAGCACCGTTCTGGTCATCGCCGTGACCGCAAGCGTGGTGGCGCTGACGATCGGGGTGCAGTTCACCGACTTCTCATGGACCCTGATGGACGTCGGCGAGGGACTGTCCTTCCAGCTCTCCGCGGGCGCGATGGGCTTCGCCCTCGCGGTGTTCGGCTTCACGGGGATCGGCGCCGACGAGATCACCAAGTACACCTACTGGTGCGTCGAGAAGGGGTACGCCGCATGGGCCGGCCCCGACGACGGCACCGAGGAGTGGGCGGAGCGCGCCCGCGGCTGGATCTCCGTGATGAAGAAGGACGCCTGGCTCTCCTGGGCCGTCTACACGCTCTCGACCGTCGCGTTCTACGTCCTCGGGGCGGCCGTGCTGCATCCCCAGGGGCTGCAGCCCGAGGGCAACGACGTCATCACCACCCTCTCCCGCACCTTCACCGACATCCTCGGACCGTGGGCGGAGATCTTCTTCCTGATCGGTGCAGGAGTCGCGCTGTTCAAGACGGTGCTGGCCAACACCCCCGGGTTCGCCCGTCAGATGAGCAACACCCTGGCCGTCTTCGGGGCCTTCGACTGGACCGATCCCGCCTCCCGCAACCGCTGGCTGCGGGCGTTCATGATCATCCTGCCGCTGGTCTGGGGCGCCTTCGCCTTCGGGATGAAGGCACCGCTGACGATGGTGCTCATCGCCGGGGTGATCAACGCGTTCTGGCTGATGGCGATCGTGGTCGCGGTGATCTTCCTGCACCGCACGCAGACCGATCCGCGCCTGCGGGACGGGGCGGTGTTCACCGTGTACTTCATGATCTCGGCCGTGGTGGT
>CAZHSL010000351.1:0-3415 GCA_964535185.1 uncultured Corynebacterium sp. | reverse complement strand
TCGTCGTCGAGGAGGAGGGGCACGGCGGGCCGCGCATGGCCGAGCACTGGCGCGCCGCCGTGTCCCGATTGGTGGACGCCTCCCGCCCGGGTCCGCAGTAGCCTGTCGCCCATGCCCGACCCCGCTCCCACGCCTGATCCTGCATCCGCATCCGCATCCGCATCCGAGGCCGCGCTCGCGAGCCCGCACAGCGCCGACGGCTCCGTGCTGCGCCACGCTGCGCTGGCCGACATCGACCCGCGCACCCTCTACCTGCTCGCGAAGCTGCGGCAGGACGTGTTCACCCTCGAGCAGCACGCGACCGACGCTGATCTCGACGGACGCGAGCTCGAGTCCGGCACCACGCTGCTCTGGCTCGAGGTGCCCGGGCCGCTCGCCGCGCGGGCCGGGCTCTCCGGCGAGCCCGTCGCGCAGCTGCGGATGCTGCGCGAGGCCGACGGGACGGTGCGGATCGGTCGGGTCGCCGTGCGCGCCGATCACCGGCGCGCCGGGTGCGGGCGGAGGCTCATGCAGGCCTCGCTCGACCATGTCACCGCGGCTCTGCCGGGCGCGGACGTGCACATCGACGCCCAGGCGCACCTCGAGCAGTGGTACGCCTCGATGGGCTTCGAGACCGTCAGCGGACTGTTCCTCGAGGCCGGCATCGAGCACGTCGCGATGGTGCGCCGCGCCGGGTCCTGACAGCAGCCCAGCGGGCTGGCCCGTGAGCGGCGGGGCTCAGCCGCGCGGGGCTTCGAGGAGCGCCACGATCTCCGCGCGCTCGAAGTACTGCGCCGTCTCGAGGGCGCTCGGGGTTCCCAGATGAGGATCCGCCCCGGCCTCCAGCAGCGCCGTCGCCACCTCGGTGAAGCCCTTGAACGCCGCGCCGGCCAGCGGGCCTTGACCACGGTCGTTGACCAGGTCCACGTCCGCGCCGCGGCCGGCGAGCTCGCGCACCAGCGCGGCGTGCCCGTGGTAGGCGGCGAGCATGAGGGGCGAGTTGCCGGCGCTGTCGCGCAGGTCCACGGGAGCGCCCCGGTCGATGAGGGGGAGCAGGATGTCGCCATCGCCCTGGCGGGCGGCGTCGAGCAGGGTGTGGGCCAGGGCGAGCACGGCCTCGTCCTCGGCGTCGGCGGGCTGGGGCTGGGTGTCCTCGTTCACCGCTCCAGGGTACGACGCCCGGCTCATCCCACGAGCAGCTGGGCCAGCAGCGGCCACACCAGCAGCAGCGCGCCGATCCCGGCACCCAGCAGGTCCGCACGGTGCAGCGGGCTGGGCTCGGCCCAGCTGCGCTGATCCGCGCCGGCGAACCCGCGCGCGTCCATCGCCAGGGCCTGCTGCTCCGCGCCGCGCAGCGTGTCCACGAGCAGGGCGAGCGTGGCCCCGGCGAGCAGCCGCGGGGAGCGGGCGCTGCCGAGGCCGCGCCGGATGCGGGTCTGCGTGATCGTCTCCCACTGGCGGCCGAGGTGTCCGACCCGCACCAGCGCCACCACCGCGGCGACGACCGGTCGCGCGGGCAGCCGCAGCCGCTGCCCGAGCGCGTCGCCGAGCGCGGTGGCGTCCAGGCTGCCCAGCGCGAGCACCCCCGGGGCGACGAAGGCGATGATCCGCGCGGCCTCCTTCAGCCCCACCAGCCATGCCTCGTGGGACAGGGCCGGGGCGTCGCCGAGCAGGGCCGTGGTCCAGGCGAGCCCTGCGGCGGAGAGCAGGATCGGCACCAGGCGCAGCGCACCGCCGCGCAGGGTCCGCACCGCGAACGGGGCCAGGAGCACGGTGGGCAGCAGCGCCAGCAGCCCGCCCTGCCAGGTCTGCACGGCGAAGGAGCCGATCGCGGCGAGGATCCCGAGCAGGCACAGGGTCAGCGGGTTCAGGGCGTCGGCCGGGATCTTCCGCCGCGGCGGCGGGGGAGGGCCGCTCGGGTCGGGGGCGGGCAGCGCGAGGTGGTCGTCGGCGGCGGCGATCAGCTCCGGGTCGTGGGTCGCGACGAGGACAGCGGTGCCGCGGGCCGTCGCCTCGGCGAGCAGGGCGCGCACGGCCTCGCGCCGGTTCGCGTCGAGCCCGACGGTCGGCTCGTCGAGCACCAGCAGCTGCGGGGCCTGGGCGAGGGCGGCGGCGATCGCGAGGCGGCGCTGCTCGCCGCCGGAGAGGCGGTGCGGCTGTGCGTCGGCGAGAGGGGCGAGCCCCGCCCGCTCGAGCAGCTGCTCGGCGAGGGGAAGATCCTCCGCCCAGGGGGAGGCGGTGAGCTCCGCCCGCACGGTGGCGGCGACGAAGGAGTGCTCGGGGTTCTGGGGGACGGCGGCGATCCGGGCCGGCTCCGGCCGCACCGCTGTGCCGGTGGTGGGATCGGCGTCGCCGAGCAGCGTGCGCAGCACGGTGGTCTTGCCCGCACCGGAGGGGCCGGTGAGGGCGGTGAGCCGGCCGGCGCGGAGCTCGAGGTCGAGCGGCGCGGTCAGGCCGCGGGAGGGGACGGTGACCCGGTGCAGGGAGGCGGTGACCGCAGCCGCCTGCCGCCCGGTGCCGGGGCGCGTCGCCGGGGGAGCGGCAGGGCCTGCGGGGAGCACGCCCGCCGCGCGCAGCCGCTCCTGCTGCGCGCGGAGCACGGAGTCGGGCTCTCCGTCGGCGATGATCCGCGCCTGCGGGCCGAGCACCACCAGGCGGTCGACGTGCGGGAGCCACGGCTCCAGGTGGTGTTCGGCGATCACGAGCGTCGCCCCCGGGGCGGCCTCGAGGATCGCCTCGCGCACCTGCTGCGCGGTGGCGGGGTCGAGCATGCTGGTGGGCTCGTCCAGCAGAAGGAGGTCGGGCTCCAGCGCGAGCGTGCCGGCCAGTGCGATCCGCTGCTGCTGGCCGCCGGAGGCGTCGAGCGGGGCCCGGGACGGGTCGATCCCGACGCGCGCCGCGGCGAGGGCCTGTGAGACGCGCTGCCGGATCTCGGCGCGCCCCAGCGCCGCGTTCTCGGGGCCGAAGGCGACGTCGCGGAAGATCGTCGCCGCGACCAGGGCGTGGGCCGGGTTCTGCAGCAGCAGGCCGGTCTCGCCGGGGCGCGTCGGCGGGGCGGGCAGGCCGGTGCCCTCGCCGCTCTCCTCGTCGAGGAGCCCGGCGAGGGCGCGCAGCACGGTCGACTTCCCGCTGCCGCTGGCACCGGCCAGCAGCACCCGCTGCCCGGCCGGCACCGACAGGTCGAGCCCGTCGATGGTGGGGCGGGAGCGGGTGAGGGGCCGCCAGGTCAGGTCGGTCAGGCGGCGACCGGCCACCGTCTCAGACCTCGGCGACCCGGGCATGCTCCCGCCCTGCCGCGAGGGAGTCCACGGCACCGGTGGAGACCAGTGCGCGGGTCGCCGCCCAGCCCAGCACCCCGCACAGCAGCGCCCCGGAGAGCAGGAAGAAGGCGAGCATCGCGCCGGAGAAGGCCCAGCTCATCTCCTGGTAGTAGGCG